>JAHHOC010000412.1 GCA_018677115.1 Arenicella sp.
GCTCGGCGCCGTCACAGGCCTCACTTAGATAACCCGTTATTAACGGTATTACAGGATCTAGCCAGTCCGGCGCAAGCAACAGGTTTTTAAGGCTCCCTACCGCGTCGAAAAACAGGTTTACGAGATAGCTGAGGTTGACAGGGGGGAGGGCGAGCGCTGCAAGAATATCGTTAAGCGGACCGAGGCCAGCCGCCAACGCGGCGTTTATGTTGTTCTGCCAATTTTGTAAGTGGTTATCTGCTTCGGCATTAAATAGCGCCTTGAATTGATCGATTATGGCGTCCAGCTGGTCCGCGCTGACATCTTCAAAGTTATAGGGCCAGGGGCAGGCAAACGGAAAATTCAGCGGCGCGTGGCCGTTCTTCCAGAGGTTGCCGACCATGGTCTGGTGGCTGCCCCGTACGCGGAACATCAGCGTGTCGGTATCGGGGTCGGCAAGGTTTTCGAGGAAGGGCACGACCGCACCGAACTTCTTGCCGCGCTCGTCGTTGGCATATATGGCGACGAACTTACTCACCCGGCTATCCAGGCGGAACACGTCCCAACCCATCGGGTCGGTGCCATAGGGGTCTTGGGAAATGTAGGTGGTATCCTCTATAAAATTCTTAATGAGAGCGAATGAGGGTGTGAAGCCGGGAAAGGCGTTTGCCACTTCCGAATCCGTCCAGATTGGCGGCCACTCCGGATACTCCTCGATGTCATCAAACTTACTATTAATCAGGTCGATGCCGGGCACCGGCTCAAGCGTGACCAGGTTGACCTTGGTGAACAGGCCGCTATTGGTCCCCGTGTCCAGTACGCCATGTGGCCTGAATCCGCGCTCCACAAACCAGAAGGCGGCAATTGCACCACGGCTATGACCGATGACATTCAAGGTCACGGTATCCGAGGGCTGAATGGCGCCCAGAACATCGTCCAGACCCATAGCAGCCTCCGCGATGGTCTGCTTCCAATTTCTGCATATGTTCACGTTCGCCAGCGCTTGTTGCATAAACGCATGCCACTCGGTGGGTGGCGACAGCAACGGGAATTTTTTGGGGTCTCCCTTGCAGTGATTGGCAGGCGATTCTGAATTGGTCGGCGTCTGTTTTGCGCCAACGCCGGCAATGAAGATCTTGTGCTGGGTGGCGGCAGAATCGTCGTGATAGCGATACAACTCCGCCATCAGGCTGGGCGTATCCCAGCGGGTGTTGCCATAACCCGGCCGTGGGTCTCCCTGCATATACCCGTTTTCAGTCAGGCCGGTGCCACCGAAGTAGATTGTAACCACATGTTCCGCGGCCCGGGTCACCGGTGACATGCTGAACAACATCAGCGTGCCAAGTATAAGTGCTGCGAACTTGCTTGTTTTGCTCCGGACTAAACGGTTTTTTACCATCAAGGACGAGTTCATGCTAACTCCAGAAACGACAATTAATCATTCCTCCAATTTGATCAAAAACGGCTTGTGCGCGCGTTGACGGCGATCAAGTTTCTACGTAATTCTGGCATTAATGATCTGGGTAATTAAAGGGGTGAGAGCCGAACTAACTTGAACGTCAACTCAGGGCACGCAGCGGGTGTCCTTAGAAGCAGAGCAGGGCTGATTAACAAGATAAGCTGCATAAATCGTGATATGCCGCCTTTAATCAATTAAAGTATGCGGGTGAAAAGCGATAGATGGATAATCCTCGGGTATTTCGGCGTATTAATAATTTGTTTATTAATCAGTTATGCGCCCTTTGTCGGTTTTCTTGATCGGCAATTACTGGATAAACAATTTATCGCCCTGAAGCAGTTAGTGCCGCAGCCGGTTGCCGATGATATTGTACTTATCGGCATTGATGAAGAGACCTTCGATTACTACCGGGAGCCCCTCGCGCTCTGGCATGGCCATTTGAACACACTGTTTACCGGGGTTGCCAAGGCAGCTCCACGGGGGATGCTGATGGATGTCATCTTGCCCGAGCGCTCATATAATTTTTTAGGCACAGATTACGATCGGCAGCTGCTGATGGGCCTGCTCCAGTTAAAGAAAAGCACCCAGATGGTAACGGCCCGTACGGTTGATGAGCAGGGACGTATCCGGTCAATTTACGCCCCCATTTTGTCGGTCGTGACCGAGCAGCACACCGGTTTGGCAATAGTTGAATCGGATTCCGACGGGGTAGTGCGGAAACTGGTCCACAAACTGGTCACCGACAAGGGCAAGTTCGACACGCTGGTCGGTAAAATGAGCGCCTTACTCAATTATCCCGCCGGGGACGGCTATATTAACTATGCTCTTGGCGATACCCTCGACTATGTGTCTATGCAGCAGGTAGACGAGTGGCTGAATTCTGGAAATACCGAGGCTGTGCGTGAAAGGTTCAATCAGAAGGTGGTGTTTTTTGGCAGTGTGCTACCGTTTGCCGACCGCCACAGGGTACCAGTGCCAATGGCCAGCTGGGAACCTGAAGAACTCGATGTTCCCGGTATTTTTATTCATATCCAGGCACTGAGATCGGTTATAAATGACGCCACAGTCGTTGAAATTAACCGTTGGTGGCTATTGGCACTTTTGTTTCTAGCCACCCTGTTCTGGTGGCTGGGGTACCGTTTGTCAGTCGCTTTGTGGAGCCTTTCGCTTGCCGCATTGGCTTTGTTGGGCGCGTCAACCCTGATGTTGTACCAGGGTGTTTGGCTGCCGGTAGTGGCTCCGCTGCTGGCGGCTACTTTCGCCACCACCCTGAGAGCTTCGGCGCAGGGCTACCTGACCTGGCGTGAAAAGCAATTATTACGAGAGTCGTTCTCTGGTTACGTGAGTCCGGAAGTCCTCAAGAACATTGTTGAAGGTGAAATGCACCAGGGGGTAGGGGGAGAAAGCCGTCAAGTATGTGTGCTGTTCTCCGATATCCGTGACTTCACCGCGCGCAGCGAGGGGCAGGACGCGCACTCAATCATTGATTTGTTAAATCGATACTTCGAGGAGATGACCGAGTCGGTGCATAGTAACTTTGGCACAGTGGATAAATTTATTGGCGACGGTCTGATGGCATTTTTTGGCGCGCCTAACGATTTGTCTAATCCTTCGGAGAATGCGCTGTCAGCAGCCAAGGAAATGCTTCGCCGCTTGGAAAAACTCAATCGGCAGTTGGCCACGGAAGGAATTGAGGAGATCAAGATCGGCATCGGGCTACACCTTGGTAATGCGGTTATCGGGCATGTGGGTTCTAGTGAAAGGCATGAATACACGGCCATCGGCGATGCAGTCAACGTTGCAGCTCGCCTGGAAGGCCTTTCCAAGCAACTGGGTTATACGGTAGTCTGCTCTGGGCAGGTGAGAAATGAACTAGACGATGATTTAGTTGACCTGGGCAGTCAACTGCTTAAAGGTCGTTCCGCAATGCAGGTTTATGGCTGGCATAAAGCATAGAAAATTCTGTTTATAGATTAGAAAACGCCCGTTTCGGGAGGTATTTAAGATGTTTAGAAAAATACACAAGCAGCTGACATTATTTTGCCTTATAAGTCTTTTTACACTGGTGGGAGTG
>JAHHOC010000429.1 GCA_018677115.1 Arenicella sp.
CCCCAAGCATGTTCAGTGAAGATTGAATTCACCGATAGATATGGTAACAAAACGGTCAAGCAGGATGGACTGAAGTTGCTTGAGGGCGAGGTGATCGATGCCATGTTTATGAGCAGGAAGGCATTGCGTAAATTTTACGAGCACCAGATCGAGGATGCCAAGGAGCAGGGAATTCTGTTTTCGCTACATGTTAAGGCGACCATGATGAAGGTGTCGCACCCGATAGTGTTCGGTCATGCGGTCACCGTTTACTACAAGGATGTTTACGAGAAATATGCCACATTATTTGAAGAGTTGAATGTGCAGCCAAATAATGGTCTCGGTAATCTTTACAATATTATTGAACAGATCGGTGGCGACCTTCGGACCAAGATTGAAGCCGATATTATGGCTTGCTACGAAAATCGGCCTGCTATTGCGATGGTTGATTCAGACAAGGGAATTTCAAACCTGCATGTGCCCAGTGATGTGATTGTTGATGCGTCGATGCCGGCGATGATCCGCAATTCCGGCAAGATGTGGAACATGGAGGGAGAGTTGCAGGATACCAAAGCGGTTATCCCGGAAAGCACATATGCTTATATATATCAGGAAGTTATCGACTTTTGTAAAGAAAATGGCGCATTGGATCCCACCAAGATCGGCAGCGTATCCAACGTCGGCCTGATGGCCCAGAAGGCAGAGGAATATGGCTCCCATGATAAGACCTACGAACTGGAATATGGTGGGTATATGCGGGTAATCGATGAGGACAGCGGACAGATTTTATTTGAGCACGCAGTGGAAGAGGGGGATATATGGCGCATGTGCCAGGTTAAGGATTTGCCGATTCGAGATTGGGTCCGACTGGCGGTCAATCGTGCCCGTAAAACCGGATCACCTGCTGTTTTCTGGCTCGATAAGAACCGACCGCATGAAGCACAGCTGATTATCAAGGTGAATGAATACCTGCGGGACCATGATACTGACGGCCTCACTATTCTGATCATGTCCCCGGCGGAAGCAACGCGTTTTTCCCTGCAGCAGATCAGTCAGGGTTCAGACGTGATTTCAGTTTCGGGTAATGTATTGAGGGATTATCTGACCGATTTATTTCCCATACTGGAGCTTGGCACCAGTGCAAAAATGCTATCGATTGTGCCATTGATGAATGGTGGTGGACTGTTTGAAACCGGCGCTGGTGGTTCTGCACCGAAACATGTCCAACAATTTGTCAAGGAGGGGCATCTGCGCTGGGATTCCCTGGGTGAGTTTCTTGCCACCGCGGCGTCGTTCGAACACCTCGCAGATGTGAATAATAATTCGCGGGTGCAAATCCTCGCTGACGCCCTGAATGAAGCAACCAGCAAGCTACTGACTGAGGGCAGGTCTCCGTCCCGTAAAGTCAATGAGATCGATAACCGTGGCAGTCATTTTTATCTGGCAATGTACTGGGCCCAGGCATTGGCTGACCAGCAGGATGACAAGGATATGAGTTCGAGGTTTAGCGAACTCGCGCAACAACTTGAAAAAAATGAAGCAAAAATTATCGACGAATTAAACTCTGCACAAGGTCATGCGGTAGACATTGGCGGCTATTACATGCCTGATGCTGAACTGGCGGATCAGGCAATGCGACCCAGTGAAACCCTGAACGCCCTCATTGACGGCTTCACAGGCCAGCAATAGCGCGTAGCGCGCTGGTTTCATTAGTCCATTTAAATGCGGCGTCGTACCGCATTATGCGGTGCGGACCCGATCAGTTGCGGGCGCGCCTGTTACCATGAACAGGCGCACGGTTAAGTCCGCAGAAGCTAGGAAGCAGTGCGGATCCTGGCGGCTTTTGGGCCCTTGTCTCCGTCTTCCAGTTCGTATTCGACTTCTTGCCCCTCCGACAGGGTTTTGTACCCTTCCATTTCTATTTCCGAATAGTGAGCGAACACATCATTGCCGCCCTCGCTGGGTTCAATGAACCCAAACCCCTTTGATGAGTTAAACCATTTTACGGTGCCCCTGGTTGCCATCTTTGATCCTCATTTTTATTAAAGAATATTTTTATTTTCGCGAAAAGCGGTGTGAATGAATATAATAAAACGCCAATCAACTGCTGTCAGAAAACACGAATCACCAAAGTTAACCTTCAATTATTATGCAGGTCAAGTGTCTAGAACAGGACCGGAAAGGAATCTTTCCTTAAATTGACATAATGTTTAGTAAAAAAAGCTTGAAAAAAAGCCAATAGAGCGCAAAATTAATTCACATCCTGCCGTTGTTCGGTGGGCTATTATGATTGTATAAATATGAGTGATTATCCCGAACCAATCTATAACGACGAGCTGGCACTGGAGACGGCCAAGCCTCGTCTTAAAAGGCCGCCACTGTACCGTGTATTGCTGTTGAATGACGATTACACGACCATGGAATTTGTAGTCCAGGTGTTACAGACAATATTCCATCATCCCGAAGAGAAGGCCGCACAAATCATGTTGCACGTGCACCAGAAGGGTGCCGGAATCTGCGGCGTATACACCCGTGAAATAGCCGAATCGAAGGTGGAGCAGGTGCTGCAATATGCGCAGCAGAATAAACATCCTTTACAGTGCACAATGGAGCCCGACACCGATGACGACGGGGAATAGAGATGATTTCCAAAGACCTTGAAAAATCGCTGAATTTTGCCGTTCAAGTTGCGCATGACGCAAAACATGAGTTCGTCACCACCGAACATCTGCTGCTGGCTCTGCTGGAGAACAATTCAGCATTGGCGGTATTGCAGGCCTGTGACGCAAATACCGATCAATTGCGTGCAACCCTGACTCAACACCTCTCTGAGCATGTACCGCAGGTTGATGACTCACCGGAGGTCAAGACGCAGCCAAGTATTGGTTTTCAGCGTGTGCTGCAGCGTGCCATTGTGCACGTGCAGAGTGCCGGCAAAGCCCAGGTGGAAGGTGAGAACGTGTTAGTGGCTCTTTTTTCCGAGCAGGACTCATACGCAGCCTATTTTCTTGACCAGCAAAATGTCACGCGATTTGATGCGGTGTCCTATATCTCGCACGGGGTGACCAAAGTTGAAGACGACTTTGATGGTATGCCCTTTCAGGAAGAGCAGGAGACACAGGAGGGTGAGCAGAAAGAGGGGCCGCTGGAGGCCTACACCATCAATCTAAATGAGCGTGCGGCGCAGGGGTATATTGACCCATTAATAGGTCGTGAGAAGGAAGTTGAACGTACTATCCAGATATTATCGCGGCGGCGCAAGAATAATCCGTTGTATGTGGGCGAGGCAGGGGTTGGAAAAACCGCGATCGCAGAAGGTCTGGCCAAGCAGATTGTCGAGGAAAACGTCCCTGAAGTGCTCGCTGATGCAGTTATCTACTCGCTGGACATGGGCGCCTTACTGGCGGGAACCAAATACCGGGGAGATTTTGAAAAACGCCTCAAAGCGGTGCTGCGTGCACTGGAAAACGAACATCACTCGGTGCTGTTTATCGACGAAATTCATACCATTATCGGTGCGGGTGCGGCATCCGGAGGGGCGATGGATGCCTCGAATCTGCTAAAACCGGCACTGTCCAACGGTGAGCTTAAGTGCATCGGTTCGACCACCTACCAGGAGTATCGCGGCATTTTCGAGAAAGACCGTGCGCTTTCACGCAGGTTCCAGAAGATAGACATCGAGCAGCCGACCGTTGAAGAAACGATCCAGATACTGCGAGGTTTAAAATCACGATTCGAGGAGCATCACGAGGTAACTTATACCTCCGAAGCACTCAACGTGGCAGCCGAGTTGGCTGACCGCTATATCAACGAGCGATTTCTGCCGGATAAGGCGATTGACGTTATTGATGAGGCGGGAGCAAGAACTCGCTTGTTTGAGAGGGCTACTGATGAAGTGCCGGTGATTGATGTGCCTCAGATTGAGGAGGTGGTTTCCTTCATCGCTCGCATCCCGCCGAAAAATGTATCCGCCTCAGATGTGGATGCGTTGAAAAATTTGGAGCGCGATTTAAAAATGGTTGTGTTTGGGCAGGATGAAGCGATCACCAATCTTGCTTCGGCAATTAAAATGTCGCGCTCCGGATTGGGTAAACCGGACAAGCCTATCGGCTCGTTTCTGTTTTCTGGCCCTACCGGCGTTGGTAAAACCGAAGTGACCCGGCAACTGGCGCTGACACTGGGTGTTGAGCTTATCCGATTCGATATGTCTGAATACATGGAGCGCCATACCGTGTCACGCTTGATAGGAGCGCCTCCTGGTTATGTTGGCTTTGATCAGGGCGGACTGCTAACGGATTCAATCAACAAGCATCCGCATGCGGTTTTGCTTCTCGACGAGATTGAGAAGGCACACCCCGATGTATTTAACCTGCTGCTGCAGGTAATGGACCATGGCACCTTAACCGACAACAACGGCCGTAAGGCGGATTTCAGGAATGTCATCATTGTTATGACCACCAATGCTGGTGCCGTGCAGGTGGCCCGCAATTCAATGGGTTTTACAAAGCAGGATCACGCCAGCGACGATACGGCTGCAATTCAGCGTATGTTTACGCCGGAATTCCGTAACCGACTGGATTCGGTGGTTCGCTTCAACGCGTTGAGCAAGGAGGTGCTGGCTAAAGTGGTTGATAAAGAACTGCTTGAAGTCGAACGGCAATTATTGGAGAAGGATGTGCAGTTGAACGTCGATCGCGATGCGCGTGAGTGGATTGCTGAGCACGGTTACGACGAGGCAATGGGCGCCAGGCCCCTGGCCCGCTTAATTCAGCAGGAAATAAAACGCGGGCTTGCTGATCAGTTGTTATTTGGTGATCTGCAAAAGGGTGGCATAGTGGATATTGGCGTGAGTGACGGGGAATTGCATTTCAACATTCGTGCCACCACGCCGGCGCTGGAAAAGCTCAGCTAGTTATCAATTCTGTTGGCCGTCATGGTAGTTGTTCGTGAGCGGCGTTTCTCTTCCATTTTCAATGGCACATAATCATTCTCAGGTGATAGCCAGAATGTGAACGTGCGATCGGGTTTGATATCCCGTGAAAAAACAATCTTTAGAGTTTCGATCGTACCCAGTACGGTGTCGAGATTTTCAGTGGATGATGATTCCAGTTTATAACCGCGAATTCTCTTTTTGCGGCCGTCGACCACATACATGTTTTCATCGCCTAATCCGTTTTCCCGAATCAGGGCCACCGCGAAAGGCATATCGCAATTATCGACCACATAGCCGTTTGGCATATCAAGCGTGTCGCCATTGCTAAACACGATTTTTCTGTTCTGCCAATCAAAATCAACCTGATAGTCTTTGCGTTTGGTACGCCCTCCGGAATATTTGCTGGAGACGGCACGGCCGTTCTGCACCGTAAATTCACAGGCTTGGTGTTCATTGCTGCCGATGATGATAGCGGCAAGGCCCTGTGCCTTGGTTTTTGACGCGACTGCATAGCCGGTATCAGTTTTACTCAGCACGGTCTCGGTTTTCCCCAGCGTTGCTTTGCCCAGTTTATCGCTATCCAGACTGACGATATATTCAATCGAAACCGGCTGCAGTGACTCAGCCGCTACGCCAGCAAACGGTAAGCAGGCCAATGCCAGGCAGCTTGCAAGCCAGCGGCAAAGTGTTTTCAGGGTCGGTTGGGTATTCATTGAGGCAAAATCCTGTCGATGGCGCATGACCAATCAGTCAACATCGTGAAAATTAAATTACCTTATAGATCAAAGCTTTGCAACTGCATGTCTGATCTTTCACCATCCAGTAATACTTTGTCCACCTGAACTGAAAGTCGCTTTTCCGCGAACCACTTAACCGCCAGAGGATATAAACGATGTTCGACCCTGTGAATACGTTGTTGCAGAGACTCGGGAGTATCATTGTGCCGGATTGGAATCCGGCCCTGCAGGATAATTGGTCCGGCATCGACTTCGGGCACCACGAAGTGAATGGTTACGCCGTGCCATTTCTCCGCGGCATCAATAGCTCGCCGATGGGTATTTGTTCCGGGAAACTTAGGCAGAAGCGATGGATGTATGTTTACCAGGCGCTCGCTGTAATGTTCAACAAACTCGGCAGTGAAAATTCGCATGAATCCTGCCAGAATCACAATATCGGGTTCTGCCAGGTCAATGCGATCCATCATCGCCTGGTCGAATTCAGCGCGCGATGCGAAATTTCGGTGATCTATGTAATCGGTGGCGATTCCTGCCAGCCTGGCTCGTTGCAGACCATAGGCGTCGGCATTGTTGCTGATCACCAGTTCTATGGAAACGGGCAGTTCACCGGCTGCTACGCTGTCTATGAAGGCCTGCAGATTGCTGCCGCTACCGGAAATCAGGATAACTGCTTTGGTCATCTGTGCAGGATACGCGAGGGGCGGATCGTCGCTTAAATGATTTGCACTGCCGGGTGGGCGTTGCCTTCCCGCACTTCACCCAGCAAGCAGGCGGTTTCACCGAGCTGCTGCAGAAACTCCACCGCCTGCGCGGCGGCAGCAGAAGGCACAACCAGGATCATGCCAATACCGCAATTGAACGTCCGGTACATCTCGGATCTTTCGATATTTGCAGTTTCCATCATCCAATTGAACACCCCCGGCCATTGCCACGCAGATTCATCTACCACAGCGTGACATCCGGCAGGCAGTACCCGCACCAGATTTCCGGGAATGCCCCCGCCAGTGATATGGGCGAGCGCATGTACCGGCAGGGCTTCAAGCAGAGCGAGTACTGCTCGAACATAGATTTTAGTAGGGGTAAGCACGAGTTCCCCAAGCGGCTGCCCGGCAACCTCCTGATCCATTGATATCCCGCCGTCGCTGATTACTTTGCGCAATAAAGAATAACCGTTGGAGTGCGGACCCGAAGAAGCCAGGCCTATCAGCTGATCGCCTGCGGCCACTTTAGAGCCGTCGATGATTTTTGATTTCTCCACTGCGCCGACACAAAAACCGGCCAAATCGTACTCTCCATCAGCATACATGCCGGGCATTTCAGCTGTCTCGCCGCCTATCAAAGCGGCATTAGCCTGAACGCAGCCCTCACCGATCCCCTCGACCACTTTTGCAGCAATTTCCGGCGTGAGTTTTCCGCTTGCGAAATAATCGAGAAAGAACAGCGGCTCCGCACCTTGCACTAATACATCGTTGACGCACATGGCTACCAGATCAATGCCGATGGTGTTATGTACATTTAACTCAAAGGCGAGTTTAAGTTTGGTGCCTACTCCATCGGTGCCAGAAACCAGAATCGGTTGCTCATATTTAGCCGGTATTTCGAATAAGGCTCCAAAGCCGCCGAGGCCGCTGAGGCAGCCTTCCCGCTGCGTTCGTTTTGCCACTGGTTTTATGACATCAACAAAGGCATCGCCTGCGTCG
>JAHHOC010000006.1 GCA_018677115.1 Arenicella sp.
GTGGATAACCATACAAATGGTAAAAGAAGAGGCCGGATAGACCTCAACCCACCGAACAGGCGACAGGAATTGTTGGCCGGTTTCAGCGCACTACTGCGCTGGAACCTGCCTGGTTGCTCCGCGTTGAGCCAGCAGTTCCTGTTCCAGCAGATATTCCATGGCACAAGGCTCGCCTGCACAGGTAGCAGGAGTGAATTCGGTTTGATACAACACAGCAGCAATTAAATCGGTCATTTGTTGACTGGGCGTTTTGTAGATTTCCACTTTTGCTACCTTGCCGACAGCATCGACCGTGGCAATTGCCAGCAATTCGCTGTTGGTCAGCACACTGCGATGTGCTCTGGTCAGGGGGCGCACGATTTGCTCAGGGCCGAACTTGGGGTAGGGTGGCGCATCATTGGCTGTCAGCCCTTCATAGTCGGCGCGCACAATCGCGCGTTGTTCATCAGTGAGTTCAGCATACCCTTTGTCAAAAGGTACTTTGGAGGCGGCAAGCTTAATCGGAAATCGGCTTCCGACCGGAGCCGGATCCAGCAGATAGTATTCCTTATCACCGGCAAAAGCCTGTGCTGAAACAAACGCAAACAGTATAAGAGTCAGGTATTTTTTCATGGTTCTGTATGAGTTTTCTGGTCAGGGACCGTTTTACTGTATATATGGCTTTAGATGCAGGTTTACAGTATTTGGATTCATAAATATTTAAAAAAATACCTGGCTGGGAGGTTTTTGACCGATTCTTGTCTGCGGATTGGCTGGGTTTTGGCGTAAAATGTCAGCTGCTGGATACTCCCGGCATGCAGAGCTCACCGCACCCAAAATCATCGAATAGTGAATAAGCTGAACAGCCATCATATGTTTACATTACACATTGCTAACAAGAATTATTCTTCCTGGTCGCTGCGTCCGTGGGTACTGATGCGCCAACTTGGCATTCCCTTTGAGGAAAAACTGTGGTCGTTCGGCGAGGGCTCCAACTGGCAGCAGTTCCGCGAGTTTGCGCCCAACGGTCTGGTGCCGTGCCTGATCGACGGCAAAACGACTGTGTGGGACTCGCTGGCTATTATCGAATACCTGGCAGAGGATCATCCGGCAGTGTGGCCGCAATCCCGGTCTGCCCGGGCCTGGGCCAGGTCAGCGGCGGCCGAAATGCATTCCGGCTTTGCCACTCTGAGGAACCTGTGCCCGATGAACGTGGGTCTGCGGGTATCGCTCAATCAAACCCCTGAGGCGCTGCAACACGATATTGACCGCATCGACGAACTTTGGTCGGAAGGCCTGAACCGATTCGGCGGGCCGTTTCTGGCCGGCGACAGTTTCACTGCTGTGGATGCGTTTTACGCGCCAGTGGCTTTTCGCGTGCGCGGTTTTGACTTGCAACTCAGCGACACGGCGGCTGCATATGCCAAACGGCTGTTGGCGACCGACGCCATGCAGGCTTGGGAAGAGGCTGCATTGAAAGAACCCTGGCGCGAAGTCGGTCACGAACAGGAGGCGCTGGAATACGGCACACTAGTGGCCGACTATCGGCAGAATCCTTAGTATAAACCGTCGCGAAAGCGACAATCTCCGCTGGTCAAGACTGTTATTGTCCGGCGCACAGTTAATTGGAGTAAAAGTATGAAAGCATGTGTGTGTGAAGAGTTTGGCCCGTTGGATAAGCTGGTCATCAAGGAAGTGGAAGATCCAACCGCCAAGCCTGGCCATGTAGTGCTGGATATGGCCGCCGCCGGAGTCAACTTTCCGGACGGCCTGACCATTCAGGGTCTGTACCAGATCACACCCGATCTGCCTTTTATCCCCGGTGTAGAGATCGCCGGTGTCATCACCGAGCTGGGCGACGGCGTGGAGCAATTCTCGGTGGGTGATCGCGTTGTTGGCTTCAGCCAGACAGGTGCCTTTGCCGAGAAAGCATCGGTGCCTGCAGCGACTTTAATGCCGATCCCCGAGGGTATCAGCAATGAAGAGGCGGCCGGTCTGTTAACCGCACATGCCACCGCACATTACGCCCTGCGCCAGCGTGGTCAGCTGCAGGCTGGTGAAACCATTGTCGTCACAGGTGCGGCCGGCGGTACCGGTCTGGCAGCAGTACAAATTGCCAAAGCCATCGGCGCCACGGTGATTGCGGCCTGCTCTACTGAGGAAAAACTGGCGGTGGCGAAAGAAAATGGAGCGGATATCCTGATCAACTACAATGAGGTCGATCTTAAAGATGAATTGAAGAGGGTCACCGAAGGTAAGGGCGTGGACGTGGCCTATGATGTTGTCGGCGGAGACGCCTTCGATGCGCTCAGCCGTTGCATGGCCTGGGGCGGACGCCTGCTGGTGATTGGTTTTGCCTCCGGCACTATCCCGAAACTGCCGGTTAACCTGACCCTGGTTAAAAGTTACTCGGTGGTCGGTGTATTCTGGGGTGCTTTCACCCAGCGTGAGCCTAAAGTATTTGCTGCTAATATGCAGGAACTGGTCGGCTGGTACCTGCAGGGCAAAGTAAAGGTGCATGTTGATGAAGCATTTCCACTTGACCGCTCGGTGGATGCCTTGAAAAAAGTCATGCACCGCAAGGTGACCGGCAAGGTCGTTATTACCCCGTAAATTACTGGAGTCAGTGTTATGAGCCACGTTTGCTTTAAAGTAAATATTGAAAACAAGGTCGCGCACATCGTGCTGAGCCGGCCCGAGAAACGAAATTCAATGATCCCCGAATTCTGGGATGAACTGCCCGCCATCGTGCGTGACATCGATGCAAAGTCGAAGGCGCGTGTGATTGTTATCTCATCCACCGGGCCGCATTTCACTGCTGGTCTCGACCTCAACGCATTTTTTGCTTCCAGTGATGATGACGATAGCGATGCGCTTGGCAAGGGGGCGGCTTTCCATTCAATGGTAAGCCGTATGCAAGACAGTTTTTCAGCCCTCGAGCAATGCCGCATACCAGTGATTGCTGCCATTCAGGGTGGTTGTATCGGTGGCGGAGTTGATCTGGCCACTGCCTGCGACATGCGCTACACCACTGAGGATGCGTACTTCACCATACATGAAACCAATATCGGCATGACCGCCGATGTGGGCACCTTCCCGCGCATTGTCAATTTGATTCCCGAAGGCGTGGCCCGTGAACTGGCCTATACCGGCCGCAAGATGATGGCCGAGGAGGCCAGGCAGCATGGGCTAGTCAATGAAGTGTTTGCCGATCAGCAGGCAATGGTGGAGGCAGTGTCGGAAATTGCTGCGCAAATTGTATCAAAAGCACCGCTGGCGGTGCACGGTTGTAAGCGCATGATCAATTATTCGCGCGATCACAACACGGCTGATACGCTGGATTATATAGGTATCTGGAATGCCAGCATGCTGCAACCGGCCGAGATGATGGAAGCCATGACCGCCAACGCACAAAAGCGCGAAGGAAATTTCACCGAGTTACCGGAAATCAAAACCAGCGTTAAGTCCTAGGCGCGGATTACTAACGCAGGCTATTCCGGCAAATTTGCTGCCAGGAAGCGCAGTGTGTTGCCGCCCATCACCGCGCGGATATCTTGCTCGCTGACGTTGGCATCAAGTAAAGCCTGTGTTATTGCAACCAGCCCGCTGGTGTCGAATGAAGTGGTGACTGTACCGTCATAGTCGGAACCCAGCGCCACGTGCTCCGCGCCCACCAGGGCAATGCCGTAGCGGATTGCTTCAGCTATCTTCTCGGGATGTGTGCCGCACACAGCTCCATCCCAGTAGCCTATTGCGATCAGCCCACCCCCGTCGGCGATAGCACGCATCAGGTCGTCACGGATATTGCGCGGCGTATCACAATGGCCCTTGAAGCCTGTGTGGCTGACCACCAGCGGCCGATCACTTAAGGCCAGCACGTCTTCCACCACCTGTTCAGATGAATGGGCAAGGTCAACAATGATGTTTAACTGCTGCATCTGAGCCAGCGCCTGCCGTCCGAACTCGGTCAAGCCGGCCTGACTGGTACCGTGCAGGGAACCGCCAAGCTTGTTGTCGAAAAAATGCTGCAGGCCCATCATGCGCAGTCCTTCATCAAACAGCAGCTGAATATTCTCCAGCTTGCCATCCAGCGCATGTGACCCCTCGGTGCCGATCAGGCCGCCGACCAGGCGCTGATTTGATTGGCGGGCACGAACAAAATCAGCGAGGTCGCGCTTAGTTTTAATCAGGCGGAAATTATCGTTGTCCGTTTCTGCCAGTCGTTGAATTTTCTCGGCCTGGAACACCGCACGTGCCGTGAGGCTGGTCCAGGTGTCGACAGGCCAGCGTTGCAGCAGCGCCAGCGTAGTGATGTTGTCGCTGGCGTCCGATTCATTACGCTCGTAGTTCTGGCCGCGTGGAGATTTGGTGACCGAAGTAAACATCTGCAATGCCACGTTACCCTGCTGCAAGCGTGGAATATCCACATGCCCATAATCGCTTTGCTCTGCGAGGTCGCGCTGCCACAAAGCGCTATCTGCATGCCAGTCAGCCACAATCATTGACTGATGCAGTTGCCGCGCCTCTTCAGTAACCGAAAAAGGGCCGGTGTCATCGACCACGTTCATGCTCTGCTCGAGCAGGCGCGGGCCGATGGCCAGACCTATAACCAATCCAGCGATCAGCAGCAGACCAACGCCATATAGAATTTTCTTCATCAATGTTTACGAAACCGAATTTTGAATCTGAAGCAAAGACCCTAATCGTAATAAAGGTGATTTGCAAATTTGCGAATAATTGGCTGAGTGTCCGCAGTAAGCAGCGGCCTTCGATTGATTGCGCTGAGGCGAATCCGGGCAACTACGGAAGTCCCAATTGAGCATGCTTATTTTGATTTTCAATTATCTACTCAAACTCCAGCCCCCGGAGATAGCCCTAATCCGTAGTTTCCGACTCATTCTTGGCTTCGAGAGCACCCAATGCAGAAGCGCGCCGCTCACGAAGGCGCTGCGCGAGAACCCGCATGTCGGTGGTGGTATCTGTCTCATCTACGATTTCCATTCCCAGAAGTGTTTCGATCAGATCTTCCATCGTAACAATCCCAGCCATGCCTCCGAAATCATCTAACACCACAGCAATGTGTTCCCGTTTCTCCATCAGTAGTACAAATAAATCAGTGACAGCGACAGAGTCTCCTACGGCGACGATGTCACGGTGCAATGCTGAAAGCGGCTCCTCGCCACGCCCCTCGATCATTGCCTGTAATAAGTCGACTCTCAAGAAGTATCCGTTTATCTGGTCCTTACCACTCTCTTTAAATGTTGGAATCCTTGAAAACGGGTGTTCCTTGAGGCGTTGGTAATAATTGCTGATAGTCTGGTCTTCAGTGGTTGCTGTCACTACCGTTCTCGGGGTCATGACGTCTTTGACTTGAATTTCACTAAAGCCCAGCAAGCTGCCAATCATCTCTGTCTCGCGATCCTCAAACACGCCATCCTGCGCGCCAAACTCTGCCATGGCCAGAAAGTCATGCCTGGTCAGAACAACCTGTTCGCTACCATGCTTGAGAGAGCGCGTTATCAGCTGCCCCATCCAAACCAGCGGTGCCAGTATAACCACCAGGAAGCGCAGAGAATAAACCGTGAAACTACTCAATCTCTGCCAATAAAGTGCTCCAATTGTTTTTGGAACTATTTCTGATAGCAGTAGCACTGCCAGCGTCATTGCCACCGGCACCGCAACCCTGGTCATCAATGGATTGGTCTCGGACCATATGGTTGCCGCCTGTTCGCCCACCCCGATGGCACCTACCGTATGCGCGATGGTATTCAGGGTGAGAATAGCCGCCAATGGCCTGTCTATATTCTCCTTGAACTCATAAAGGTAACGCCCGATGGCTGTTTCCTGCTGATGCTGGATTCGCGCGTAGGTGGGCGTAATGCTTAGCAGCACGGCTTCCCACAGCGAGCAGAGAAAGGAAAAAAAAATGGCTAGGACAAAAAATGTGATTAATAGCGAATACATGAGGTGTCTGTGTATATTAGGCTGCTTGCCATTGTATAAGAATCTGTCTTTTCATTCGTGGTTTCTAGCGGAGAGGATAATAATCCGCCTTATCACTTGGTCTGTGAATAAACCGTGGGCTACCCGTTCAATTCAGCTCGGCCGGGGTATCGTTACTTGCTGCAGATTGGATTTGCTCCAGTTGTTCCTCGAGGCGCACGATTACTTCTATCGGTTGAGTGTGCGCCACTGCAGGCAAGATTTTGCTTTCGTATATTGAAATCGCTCTCGCCGACTCGCCGTTATTGTGATACGCCCAAGCCACATCCTCGAGCACAGCGAATTCTTTGGTGTCTTCCACTGCCCCAACAAAATCCCGCCAGTCAGGCGGATAGACACCGGCTTTATACATGGCTCTCAGGCCCCTGATTATTAACAGCGGCCTGGAAACGAAGCCGGCAAATTCGTCTCTGAGCAAGCCATCCATCTCTTGCGCATAACCCAGCTGCCGTTGCCACCCGTCAGCACCATAATCAAACTCTGCAGCCCATGGAATTCTCAGCCCTTCTGGATAGAGTATCGACCCCAAATCATTGAGTTCGATAGTCAGATTGTAGTGCACCGTGTATCGGCTTCTGCCGGACGCTTTTAGTGAGGTTACTGAGGCCTCCGATATTCGTCCTATCTGCAGGCGCGCTGAGGCGATGCTGTTATATGCGGGCAGCAATTCAGGGTCGGTGTTTCTTTTTGCTGTGTAGCGCAGCAGAGCGTCCATAATCGATGGCGCGAGTTTGATTTGCTGTAGATCATATTGTTCAGCGAACAGGGGACGGGACTCTATGTACACCATCGGCTCGGACTTTAAATAGCCGCGCATCATCAGTGCCTTGCCTTTTGCAGAGAGATCGACTTTCTCGATCAGCTCGGATACATCAATATCAATCTGCATGGTGAGAAATGGTCTTGCATTGGTCAATTCCAGCAATTCGACGGCTTCGACATCACTCAAAACATGTTGTGGCGCCCTGTCCGAGGTGTCGCAGCCGAGCAGGAGTGCCGAGAGGCTGAAGAGTGCGAGAACTGTGATGACGGGTTTGGGCATGGCAATAGCGGGTGCTGTGTACATACTGTGTGTTTTGACTCGGTTGATATTAACCGCAATAAATATTCATTTGTTCACATAAGTGGATCATTGCAAACCTGATTCATTTCGCGTTCACCGTCAACACAATTTTCCTGTTATGTGGTCGGTAGCGGTGTTCATAGAGGAATATTCCCTGCCAGATACCAAGATTCAGCCGACCGCTGGTAATGGGCAGGGTCATGTCGTTGGTGGTCAGCACAGAGCGGACATGGGCTGCCATATCATCGTCACCTTCGTAGTTATGCCGATACTCCGGATCGCCATCCGGTGCCAGCCGTTGCATGATGGTTTCCATGTCCTTTAACACTGTGGGGTCGGCGTTTTCACACAGCATCAGGGATGCGCTGGTGTGCTTGAGAAAAATGTGCGCAAGGCCTACGCTGAGGTCATGCCGTGCAAGTTCATCATTCAGCAGTGAACCAATGTCGGTAGCGGATCGACCAGAGGTGCTCACACTTATTTGGGTCTGGAACCAGGAACTCATGGCAAAGCTAATTGAAATTGGCGTGGGATTTGAATCAATTTAGCATTTATTTTCCTGGATGCGTAGCTGAGCATGCTTATTCAGCCGCCCACCATCTAAATGCAGGCAATTGCAAACTTCGCATCATTAATATACTTTTAAAACTGGATGCGGTTAATTACCGCAGTCCCAGATAATATATCGTTTCGCATAGGAGAATAGCCTTGCGTTTGCAGACTGCCGGGGATTTGATGGTGGCGTTGGATGAGTATCCACACGTGTCGGCTGACTATACGCTGAGCCAAGCACTGGATGTGATTTCGACCGCGCATATTAAAATGCATGACGAGGAATCGCTGCCGCGAATTCTGCTGGTGATAAATGAAGATGATGAATTGCTGGGCCTGGTAAGGCGCCGCGACATTTTACGAGGTCTCAGCCCGCGCTGGTTTTTTAAAGCTGATGCCCAGCATCCGGAAGCCGTGTTTGACGTTGACCTGGACGAAAATATTGGTGAGATTCTCGCGGACAAGGCAGTTTCGCGTTTTCGTGATCGTTCAAATAACCTCATTGAGGATTACG
>JAHHOC010000037.1 GCA_018677115.1 Arenicella sp.
GGTAATAGTAGGCGGACTGGCTGGCGTCAAATGATTCGTCAGTATAAACGCGGCATAGCTCGCTGGCGCCATCATCCGAGTTGGCGATGGGTATAACCTCGGTATGCATCTTGCCCTCACCATCAACCCAGCCCTTGATCAATTGCAATGCCACCAGGTCCCTGCCATCTGGGTCCTTGCTGGCACTGGCCAGCAACCTTGGCTTGTCGCCACTATCGGCCGGAATCAAATCGCCGCCCATTGGTACGCCGTTGGCATAAGCAAGGCTGACCCGGTCCGGGTTGTCACACAGATTCGCATCCAGGTTCCAGCCCGCGAACAGGCGCACGTTAATTCTGGGGCCGGAGGTGCCGAACACCTCGCGCCGCAGCATGGCATCAAAAATGGCGTCGCGGGTGTTTTCTTTTGCCCACACACCGGCCAATCCACCGGGGTTGCCATCGATGCCGCTGGTCAGCAGGCCGGGTTGCAGCCTCTCTAATGGCGTTGATTCTCCTGTTACAGCGCCCATCCAGGCCGACTCCTTGACGTCACCGGGCGAAGCCGAGTGTGTATCGGTGGCGGCGATAATGCCGAGTTTGACCGGATTCAATCCGATGGATTGCTCTTCTTTGAGGCCTACGATGAGTGCAGATCTTTGAAAATCGGTGGCGTGAACACAACCCGCACCCAGCATGCCGTTGCCGCCAACCTTACCTTCTTCGCATTCGGTGGTTGTCTCGGTCGCTTCGGCTGTATCAAGCACGCCGCCCTGCAAATCTCGCGTTATAAAAGTTTTGTCTTCTCCCATGTGGCGAACGGCCTCAACTTCACAGAGTTCGTCGGGTGCGCCGAACACGGTGCTCAGGCCATTGATGCACTCCGAGCCGCCCTTGTGCTGGAAGATTTCCATAATCGGCTCACGAGCCAGCCGGGTCCGGGCGTACTGCTGTTTGGCTTCGCTGGTGTCAGCAAGCTGCATATAAGGTGCCATGCGGCCATTGGCCAGGTTTGAGTTGTGCGGGATGGTTAAGTAGTCACAGCCGTTTTCTTTGTTGCATACGGCATCAAGGCCGGCCCATAGTTTGCTGTCGATGGGTGCGTCGACATAACTCACAGGCAGGTCGGGTACATTGCTGTCACGGAAGATAACGTTGCGGTGATAGTTGGAAGTACCCGGCGTGCCGGTGTATTCATAGGCCACATAGCTGGTGAACTCGCACGGTGTGTTGGCTTCGTTGGCGGCTTGCTGCACGCGCTCCCAGGGAGACTTGGCATATTCCCTGCATAGCGCACCGTCTTCCCCGCATATTTCTGCCACTCGCTCCGGCGTTTCGGTGGTGATCACGGTACCCAGCATCATCATTCCCTGGCGTTGGTCAGCTCGGTAGTTGTTGCAGAACTCAGTATCGTAACTGGGTGAATCTTCGCTGCGGCAGACTCCCACCTCACCAAGGAATTCACCATGATCAGTGACCGCAAGGAAATCCAGCGGGCGATCGATGGTTGCGGTGCCAGTGGCTTCGCCCTTTTCATTGATAGGAAAGAAAGGAATGCTTTCACCCCGGGCGTAGCGTTGAGCATCGAAAGGAGTCGCGCCTGTGCTAATAGCCGCCGCGTCGAACGAATAGCTGGTATGCACGTGGGTATCTCCGTACAGGGCCATGCGGTTCTCATCGCGGTTTTCGCACTCTGTCGCTGCTGATGCCGGTGATGTCGCAGGAGCCGGCGTAGTCTCGGTGCTCGACTCGGCTTTTTGTTGCGGCTCCGGTGCTTGTCCACAGGCCGCTAGCAGAAACAGGCTCAGGAATGCGGCTGAATATCTTAGTTTTAAGCTACTTTTGTTCATTTAAATCACCTCGGCAACAATCGTAAACAGACCAAGTTTATCGAATCAGGCACAATAGTAAACCACAGTACTTAGTGTCTGCCCCAATTAATTTGTTTTTTCAAACTTATCACAACCGCAGGCGCCAGCCATCCGGCAATCTAACTGTCTTAACCCTTATCCAGGTACTTCCCCGTATAGTTCAGCTCATTATTAGCGTCATTTTCAAACTGCTGGAGAATAAACTTCTCAACCTGTTTGCCGATCACCGGAATGCTGGCTCTGGCTTGTGGTTTGAGTCGGTAGACACAACCGCCAGCGATCGGCTTGAGCTCGAAGTTGGCGCTTATGTCCAGCGGCTGGCCTTTAATGTCAACCGTCATGCGGCCCCGCCAGCCATCGCCTGCTGCTTGCCAGGTTTCCTCCAGGGTATAGTGCTGCTCCGCGCCGATCAGCTTTTTCAACAGGCCGGGTAAGTCTGAGTTGGTGGTACGGTGGGTGGTCACCACCGTGTCATCGCCGACCTCCTTGGCTTCGCCCTCGGCACTCAGCCCACCCAACTCAATACAGCGATCTACCAGAAACTGAGGATCGGTGAGCAAATCATAGACGGTTCCGATGTCATGCTTGAAACGGTATTCGACGGCCATATTTTATGTGTAACCTGTAGAGCTTCGCGCTGAATCGAGGATTATAGCAGCGCTCTAAACTGCCTCTCCCAGTCATTCCGGTTCATTCCACTCCGTCATCGCGCGCTCCGCCACCCTGCCATTGCGATAACTTCGTTGCGAACCAAAGCGAAGCAATCTTGAGTAACATTTGTCCCCAATTTTGCCCTGAAATAATCTATCATACGCAGCATCGAAAAAATCCAGCCCTCGAGGTTAATATGCGTCAACTCTTACTCCCTTTTTTGCTGATACTCGGCATTGCAGCATGTGACAGTCAAACTGATTCGGCCATGCAGAACCCGGCCGCAACAGCACCGGCTGCGGAAGTCGCTGTTGTACAACCGGAAGCCACTGAACAATCGGAAAGCGACCGGCTTAATGCCTGGTTCGAAGTTAAATATGAAGAGGAGCTGATGCAGAGCCCTATTGGGCTGACATTTTTAGGGCGCAAGGAAAGGTACGGCGAGATCGACGACCTGAGCGAAGCGGAACAAGACAGGCAGCTTGAATGGAAGCGCCAGAGCGTCGCCGAGATGCAATCAGAATTTGACCGCGATGCCTTAACCGAAGACGCCAAGTTGTCATACGACCTGTGGAAGTTTCAGTACGACCAGGCGGCAGCGGCAAATGAATTCCGCCGCAATCAATATGTGTTCACACAGATGCAGGGTGTGCATACGTTTTTCCCAACCCTGATGATGAGCTTTCACAACGTGGAATCCTTGTCGGACATGGAGGCCTACAACTCGCGTTTAAGTGGGATTGGCCGGGCCATGAACCAGTTGATTGAGCGGGCAAAAATTGGTGCAGAAGGAGGCGTCAGGCCACCGCGATTTTCCTATGAAATAGTCACCAAGCAGGCTAGCGATGTGATCAGCGGCGCACCTTTTGACGACTCTGAGACAGACTCATCGCTGTGGGCAAATGCGAAACAGAAAGTGGGCGCATTGGTCGAAGCCGAAACCATTGACCAGGCAAAAGCCGACGCCTTACTCGCTGCGGCCAAAACGGCACTGGTCGATGATCTGATGCCGGCTTATAAAAGCCTGATTGCGTTTATGCAGGCCGACATCGCTAATACCAGCGAAGAGGCACAGGGCGCGTCGGCGCTGCCAAATGGCAACGCCTATTACGCCGAGCGCCTGCGCACCCAGACCACCACCGATATGACTGCAGAAGAGATTCATCAACTCGGTTTGGATGAGGTCAAACGCATTCGTGCAGAGATGGAAGAAATAAAACAAAAAGCCGGATTTGAAGGCAGCCTGCAGGAATACTTTACCTATATCCGTGACAATAAAGACAGTGAAGAGCACTATTTTCCCAATACCGATGAAGGCCGTCAGGGGTACATCGACGCTGCCACTGCCGCTATCGAGAATATAAAAGCGCAGCTGCCCAACTATTTTGGCATCCTGCCCAAAGCAGATCTGGTAGTGAAGCGGGTGGAGCCGTTCCGGGAGCAGGACGGGGCACCGCAACACTATTACCCGAGCACGCCGGACGGTTCCCGGCCCGGTATTTATTACGCCCACCTCTCGGATATGACTACCATGCCCAAGAACGAGCTGGAAGTGATTGCCTATCATGAAGGGCTGCCTGTCCACCACATGCAAATTGCTATTGCGCTGGAACTCACCGGCATTCCCACCTTCCGCACCCAGGCGAGGTTCACCGCGTACTCCGAAGGCTGGGGTTTATACAGTGAAAAATTGGCCAAGGAGATGCCTTCTACCTTCGACAACCTGAATTCGGATTTTGGCCGACTCGGCAGTGAGATCTGGCGCGCAATCCGTTTGGTGGTTGACACTGGCATGCATCACAAGGGCTGGACAGAGCAACAGGCAATTGATTACTTCTCTGCCAATTCACCGGCGCCTCTGGAGACCATCCGCACCGAAGTGCAGCGTTATCTCGTGATACCCGGGCAGGCCACCACTTACAAGGTTGGCATGATCGACATCCAGCGGCTGCGAAAACTTGCTGAAGATGAATTGGGTGAAAAATTCGACATTCGCGGATTCCACGACGCAATCCTGGATGGCGGTGCACTGCCATTAAAACTTCTAGAAAGCAAAGTGAAGCGCTGGATCGCGAGCCAGAAGTAACCTGGATGTAGTACAGCTAGTACAGGCTGTTCCGGGGTGAAGCCTGCGGGGTCGGCGAGCCGGGGCCGGTCATCCGGCGGGCCGCCATCCCGGGGGTCGGCCATCCCGGGGGTCGGCCATCCGGCCATATGCCCCAACTCGGCCATTGCGAGCCTCCACTGGGATAACTTCGTTACCAACCAACACCAAGCCTTCTAACCAATGTGGTCGGCTTAAAGTGGGGCAGGCCACGTTGAACAGGCAGTCCTTCCCCCTCAATCCCATCCGACCAAGGGCGGGTGATAATCGCGGTTCCATCGTCAGACTAAGGTCGCTCAGATCGAGACCAAGGCCCGTTTCCCTGGACTTTGAGCACAGGCATACTAAAAGCATATCGATGTGCAATATGCGCCATCAAATGCAAAATAACCCAAAGGAACGACCGTGAATTTATCTGGTAGTAAAAAGGCAAGAGTAAAACTGAAAGGAATGACTCCTGCCACCGTAGCAATTGCCGTTTTATACCTTGGCCTTGTTGTGTATTTTATGGTGGAAAGCTATTTTCTGTCGCCTGAACAGTACGCTGGTAATCCACCGTATTTGTTGATAGCAACGCTTGGCTTAGTAACTGTCTTTGCAACGTTCTTTACATTAGGGAAAATTGAGCCGGGCCGGAGTGACACACTCAGCTATGCACTGCTGATAGGCATGGGGTTCATGTTTTTCCTCTATCCTTTCATGACCAGGGTGAACTTCTGGCTTGATGATGGCTCCCTGGAAACGCATGTATATGTGCTTAATTCGGACTATACCTGGGTAGCAAAAGACGCGGATACGCCCAATATCGATATGTATATAGAAAGCAGTTTATGGTGGCAGCAATATCAGCCTGGAGA
>JAHHOC010000054.1 GCA_018677115.1 Arenicella sp.
TTTTTATACAAAAATAGCAAGAATAAACGGAGAAAAACCATGACCCGCTTACCCGTAATCGTTGGATTCGGTGGTTACAATGCAGCCGGACGCAGTTCCTTTCACCATGGCTACAGACGCACAGTACTGGAAAGCCTCGATGAGGAAAAGCAAATCGATACCCTGGTTGGCCTGGCCTGCCTGATGAAGTTGGTTGAGTTCAGGGGTGGGGTTTATACGGATAGCGACGGTGCGTCTCTAAGCGCACCCCAGGTTGCTGAAAAATACCGTTCCCAGATTGAACAGAACACACTGGTGCGGCGAATTCACAGTGGCCTGTTCGACCCGGATCATGTGCCATTAACTCGTGACATGCATTTGCATGATGTTGAGAGTACTAAATTCACCGTATCGCGCAGGGAATTGCCCGACCCGCTGCCGGCCAACTGGAAAGTGGAGACGGTAGACGACAAGAATGTGCAAGTGACTGTGGCTGGCGACATGGCGATAAAGATGCAGAGTTTCCGCACTATGGAAGTACAGTCTGCGGGCATCCTGCCGACCGGGTTCGAACCCGCTGATCAATATAATTCACGCTTCCATCCGCGCGGACTGCAAATGACAATATTGGGTGCTTCGGATGCCATCAATTCCATGGGTATCGAGTGGGATCGCATCATGCAGAAAGTAGACCCCGACGAGGTGGCCGTGTTCGCGTCCAGCGGCCTCGGACAAACTGACGAACATGGCATGGGTGGATACCTGCAGGCGAGATTGCGTTCAAACCGTCCGTCATCCAAGCAGATGGCGCTCGGGCTGAATTCCATGCCGGCCGATTTTGTCAATGCCTATGTCTGCGGCAGTGTGGGCACTACCGGAGCGGTAACCGGTGCCTGTGCCTCGTTTTTATACAATCTACGGCTTGCTGTTGATGATATTGCTGCAGGGCGCCATCGCCTGGTGATCTGTGGATGCAGTGAAGCGCCGGTGACGCCTGAAGTAATGGAAGCTTACTCGGCAATGGGCGCACTATGCACCGATGAACGGTTGGCCAAGCTGGACGGCGGTGAACGTGTTGATTACCAGCGCGCATCGCGCCCTTTCGGTGACAATGCCGGGTTCACCATGGCTGAATCAACCCAGTATTTCATATTGATGGATGACGAACTGGCATTGGAATTGGGTGCAGAGATTTATGGTGCTGTGCCCGATGTGTTTGTGAACGCCGACGGATTCAAGAAATCCATCTCTTCGCCGGGTGCAGGCAACTATATTACTTTGGCAAAAGCGGTGGCGTCGGCCAGCGCGATCGTCGGCGAAGAATCGGTGCGCGAACGCAGTTTTATTCATGCACATGGTTCCAGCACACCACAAAACCGGATCACCGAATCAATGATTTTTGACAAGGTCGCTAATGGTTTTGGAATCAGCGGCTGGCCGGTCACTGCGGTTAAAGCCTTCGTCGGACACCCTCTGGGCCCTGCCAGTGGTGACCAGCTAGCCAATGCTTTGGGAGTATTTGCCGACGGCATAATCCCGGGCATTAAAACCACCGAAAAAGTGGCGGATGATGTTGTTGATCAGCGACTGGATATCTTACTGAAGGACAGGAAGGCTGAAATGGATGTGGCGTTTCTAAATTCCAAGGGATTCGGTGGCAACAATGCAACCGCGACCGTGTTAGCGCCGAAAATTGTCGAAAAAATGTTGGCAAAACGTTATGGGCAGGAAGCTTATGAGCAATACCGGAAAAAACGTGAGGAAGTGCGTGCGCAAGCCATACAATATGATCAGCAAGCCACTAACGGTGATCTGAATGTTATTTATAATTTTGGCGCCGATATGATTGACGAACAGGCGATATCGATAGATTCAAACGCGCTCTCCATAAACGAGTTTAGAAACAGTGTCGATCTCAGTTTTGAAAACCCCTACGCAGATATGCGCTAGGGACGCGGGGGCATTGTTTTCTGGAAAAAAGTTTGTTGGATAAATTTCATGCCGGTCTGCCGGAAAACCTGATTCTCAATGGTCAGCACGCAGCATTAGAGGCCATGCTGGCCAGCCACCTGGACGATCTTAATGTGGCAGCAGCGGATGGCGAACTGTGGAAGCTGAAAGTTACGCGGGTGCCTGATCATAATGAAATGCCGGCGGTAATAGAGGAGGCGCTAGCCAACAAAATTGCTGGTGAGCAGTTCCCCTTTGTGGTTAGACGGCTCAACGATGGACACATTGTCGGCAGTACCCGCTATTATGATATCAAGCCGGATTTCCGTAACCTGGCAATCGGATTTACCTGGTACTCCCAGTCAGCGCAGCGCACGGCGATTAATACCGAGTGCAAGTTGCTGTTACTGACCCACGCATTTGAAGAGCTGGACTGCATATCTGTGGCTTTTCATGTCGACCACACCAACCTTGTCTCGCAGGCAGCGGTGGAGCGGCTAGGCGCCAAACGGGACGGCTTTTTGCGCAATCACCAGATCATGCCTGACGGGCGTATTCGCCACACAGTCTGTTACTCGATTATTGATAGCGAATGGCCGGAAATCAAAAGCCGGCTCACAGACAGACTGAACAGCAGCTAGTTCTTCTGTTGTTGTTTGGCGGCTAACTTAAGTTGGCGGTTCTTTTCCGCATACTTTCTGGTATCACTGCCGATGTGGGGTTCACCCCTTTGTTTGGCCAGCTGAACCTGTTTTTCGCGTTCTGCGAAGCGTGTTTTCTGTTGTTCGCTCAGTGTGTCAAAGCATCGCGGGCAGCTGACGCCGGCGATATAGTGGGTTGAGTTCTTATCTTCTTCGGTTATCGGGTAGCGACAGGCATGACACTGATCGTACTGCCCCTTTTGCAACGAGTGAGTGACGGCAACGCGGTCATCAAAAACGAAGCAATCACCCCGCCAGAGGCTGTCGCTCTGGTTAACAGCCTGCAGATAATTCAAGATGCCACCCTTGAGGTGAAACACATCGTTGAATCCCTCCTGCTTCATGAATGCAGAGGCTTTTTCGCAGCGAATGCCACCGGTGCAGAACATTGCAACTTTCTTATGCTTGGCTGGATCCAGGTTGTTCCTGACATAGGAGGGGAAATCACGGAAGCTCTCAGTGTGGGGGTTTATTGCCTTGTCAAAGGTACCGATACCATATTCGTATTCGTTACGGGTATCGATCAACACGGTATCTGGGTCGCTGATCAACTTGTTCCACTGTTGCGGCTCAACATAGGTTCCAACCAACTTGTTCGGGTCAATATCCTCAATACCCATGGTTACTATTTCCTTTTTCAGTTTGACCTTGGTGCGGTGAAATGGGGGCTCGCTGTGATAGGACAGTTTGGTATCAATTCCTGCAAACCTCGCATCTCCACCCAGCAAGTCGAGAAATTCAGTAATTGAATTATGACTGCCGGCTATGGTGCCGTTAATCCCTTCCTCGGCTAACAGCAGGGTGCCCTTAATCTGCAGGTGCTCCAGTTGCTGCAACAGGGGAGCCCTCAGCTGGCGATAATCGTCAAGCGTGACAAATTTGTACATGGCGCAGACAACGATGTCTGCGGATTGATTGTCATTTGAATGTTGCATCTATACTCCGCCTCTCCGGAACGTAAATCCGGCGCGTATTGTTGCGCGCAATTCTACAGGCGGCCCGACCCTACCTCAACAGCTGCAGATGACTTAATCCCAGCCGCGTGACCAGCTGGCGCTGCCAATCAGCCACGCGTCATCATCGCGGTTTAGCACCAGGGAGAATGAATGCAGATCAGCGCGCAGTCGGTTTTGCTCGTTAGTCAAATCAATTTCACGCCCTGCCATGGCAGCCGACAGCTCGACAATCGCCCTGTTGCCGTCAATCTCCAATGATTGAACACGGCTGAAGATGTTTATCTTCTGGTTGCGGATAAATTGAAATTGCACCATGCGGCGTAAATCATCTTTGCTTTTTTCCTGATGGTCGCGATAGCTCTCACTGATATGCTGCATCACGCCCGACAATGACCGGGCCTCGGCAGCCTCTTCAATACTGCTTAATACCAAACGTACCTGTTGCTCCGGACTGGTTTCAGTATCCTGCCCGCAGGCGGAAAGCAGCAGGCAAAGTAGGCTGTAAATAAATAATAGGCGCATAAAATCCCCGCAATGATGTCCTATACTACGCGGGATGAACTATCTGAGTCACCTGTTTTTCTCTCAACGTACGCCGCTGTCATTCACCGGTAACCTGATGGGAGACTTTAAACCAAGCCCGGAATTAATCGAAACGCTGCCGCAGGAAGTGCTGCTGGGCATCAGCAATCACAAACTGGTAGACCGGATGACTGATCAGTTTCATGCAGTCAGACAGCTGCGACCGCTATTTTCAAGGCAACGCCGCCGCTACGCGGGCATTGTGACCGATATCGCGTTTGATTATTTTCTGATCAAGCACTGGGAGCGGTATGAAAATATGGATTTTTCGGAGTTTGTTGAGCGTTGTTATTCAGGGCTGCAACAATCACGGCAATGGATGCCGGAGCGAATGGCCTACGTGGTAACAAAAATGGACCAACACGACTGGCTCAGCGCCTACCAATCGCTGGACGGTATTGCCGCTACCATTGACCAGGTAAGCAAACGCATGCGCTTTAGCAACAACATGCAGGGAGGAGTGGAGGAGATAGTGGCTAATTACCAGCCGATCGAATCGACCTTTTTAAGTTTATTTGACCACCTTCAGCAGGCGGTGTCCGAAGCTGCTATCGAGTCGTGAAATCAGCTACCAAAAAAGCATTAAAAAACCCCCACTATTGCTTTGACAGCAACACCGTGTATCTATATGATTCGCATCAAATTTCAACCGCCATCCCGGTCTCAGTGACTGGTTCCGGGGCGGTTAGACGAGGCGGCTTAATCCCGTCACAAGTGAGGTAGAATATGGCTGTACAAAAAAGTAAAAAATCCGTATCGCGACGCGGCATGCGCCGTTCACACGATGCGATGGGTGAGCCTACGTTATCGACAGATTCGATGACCGGTGAAATGCACCGCAGGCACCAGGTAACCGCGAGTGGATACTACCGTGGCAAAAAAGTGGTTAATGTAAAGGAAGCCCACTAGAATAACGCTGACAATTGGTCAGGAAAGCACGGTAAGGCCTCGTCAATTCGAGGCCTTTTTTCATTTTATGACACAACAGAATTCCATTACAACTATCGCTGTAGATGCCATGGGCGGCGATCACGGTCCAGAAGTTACCGTTCCTGCAGCTATAAAGTTCCTGAGAACCTGTCGGGACCTCGAACATCATCGTATTATTCTGGTTGGTTTGAGCGATCAGATCAATCCGGTTGTAGCGCAACATGACGGTGCAGGACTGATCGAAAAAGGCCTGCTAAGCGTACATGCGGCCTCTCAGGTAGTTGAAATGGACGAGCCTCCCGCACACGCCATGAAAAAGAAAAAAGATTCTTCAATGCGGGTGGCCATTAATCTGGTCAGCGAAGGGCAGGCGCAGGCCTGTGTGAGTGCGGGTAACACCGGTGCTTTGATGGCCACCGCGCGATTTGTGCTGAAAACTATTCCGGGTATCAATCGACCGGCTATATGCTCGACCATGCCCTGTGAGGATTCCAGCCAGACCGTGCATATGCTGGATTTGGGTGCCAATGTCGATTCAACACCGGATATGCTGGTACAATTTGCCGTAATGGGGTCGGTATTAACCGAATATGTGGATCGCAAGAAAGCGCCCAAAGTTGGCCTGCTCAATGTCGGGGCAGAGGAGATCAAGGGCAGCGAGAAAACCAAGAAAGCTTCACAATTGCTTGCCGCAAGCGACCTGAATTACGCGGGCTATGTTGAGGCTAACGAGCTGTTTGCCAATAAGGTGGATGTGGTGGTGTGTGACGGATTCGAGGGCAACGTAGCGCTTAAGGCGATGGAGGGTACCGCCGGTATGATCTCACGCGTATTGCGGCAGGAATTTACCCGCAACGTATTCACCAAATTAGCAGGTTTAATAGCCACACCAGTGTTCAGGGCCATGCGTGATCGCCTCGACCCGCGCCATCATAATGGTGCTTCCCTGATCGGCCTGAACGGTATTGTAGTGAAAAGCCACGGTGGCACTGATGACGTAGGATTCCTGCACGCATTGCAGGAGGCGAGCAAGCAGGTTGATATGGACGTTATCGGTCATATCACTGAAGAAATATCTAAAATATATATTAAAAACAATAACATAAATAACTAAATTAAATTATTTTATCATGCCTATTTCTATCGTTTTTCCCGGCCAGGGCTCACAAAGCCTTGGCATGATGGGCGAATTGGCGGCCCACTATCCGTCGGTTGAGAAGCTTTTTATCGAGGCGTCTGACATTCTCGGCGTCGATCTGTGGACGATGACTCAGCAAGGACCTATTGAAACACTGTCGCAGACTGAAAACACGCAACCGGCACTGCTGACCGCAGGTGTTGCGGCCTGGCAGGTTTGGAGGCAGGCAGGTGGACTTCAGCCTGCCATAATGGCCGGCCATAGTTTGGGCGAATACACCGCATTAGT
>JAHHOC010000114.1 GCA_018677115.1 Arenicella sp.
GAATGATACGATGCGCCATATATGGATGATACACGTCCCGATCACTCTTCTACAAAGTGCGGCTGATGACGTATAGTGTTTAATTTTCGTGACCAGGAGAAAACAGTGCAACTGGATAACTCATTACAACGTTTTGACCCGGTATTTTTTACCGTTGGTCGCACTTTGCTGGGCCTATATTTTATAATTCCCGGCGTTCTGAAAATCACCGGCTATGCCGGCACTCTGGCATTAATGCAGGACAAGGGCGTGCCGCTGGCTTCCGCCCTGTTACCACTTACCATCCTGATCCAGGTAGGGTTAGGCTTGATGCTGGTTCTTGGTAAACAATTACGCATCTCTGCGCTGACCTTGTTCGGACTGGTGTTATTGATCAACCTGTTTATCCACAACTTCTGGGCCATGCAGGGTGAACCCAGTTATGCCCATGAACTGCAGAATTTTATCAAAAACCTCGGCATCGCCGCCGGGTTACTGGTGTTGGCCACAAAATAATTAGCACATCACATGGCTCAGGCTCAGCGGTTAGCAGACGCTAATCCCCGTTCATCCACTGACAATTTGTGCGAGCGCAGGCTCGGGTATAGTATTAGACGTTGATCCAGGATTTTGGCGATGCATTTATTTGTATATATCAGCGATTACAGCGGCAGAGTGTCCGAGATTGACAAGGTGCTGGCTGATATTGAAGCAGGTGCCACGGAGCGCAACCGGCAAATGGGTATCACCGGCGTGCTGTTCTACCAGAATGGAGCTTTTCTGGAAGTGCTGGAGGGGCCCAAGAAATTACTGAAAATAGTGGTGAAGCAAATCTCGGTCGACAAACGGCACCATAATTTAATGAGTCTGTTAAACCGTCCCATTGAACAGCGCAGTTTTGATGACTGGAGGGTCGAACCGTTGAATTTTGCCAGCCATGTGCAGCTCGACCGCAACAAACTGCTCGAGGTCAGCCAAGCCCTGTCAGAAAACCCCTCATTCAGGACCGCCCTGCTGGTGCAGTTTTACCGCAACATGATGTAAACCAGCTCTGTTTACCGCAGCACGTTAAAACACCGCACGCTAATGCGTCATTGCTTGACTGGCGTTTGCTCGTAGAAAATATACGATGTGGAGTAATCGCTGAACTCAAAATAAACTTCTTGCTCACCGGCATCTTTGACACCGTTCAGGTTCAGGTCGTTGACGCCATAGCCGAAACGATAGGGACGCGGCACACTGCCCTGGGTGGCGACCGCGGTGGATAACTTATCAATTTGCAGGAACCGTTTGACCAACCGTTCACCGGCATAAACTTCCAGCACGCCATCGGTGCCGGTCCAGTTCTGCACCGCGCGGCCCAGTTTGTTTTGTGTTTCCTGTGTGCAGGCAGCCAGCAGCAGGATCAGCGAAGCGATCGCAATGGTTTTTTTCATAAGAATACTGTTGTTAATGTGATTTGCATTAGCGGCTACATGCGGTCAGACCAGCTAAAACTCAAGCGATTTTCGAGCAACGTCACGATTGGTGCTACGCAGAACCCTCTTCCCAGCGGTATTTACTCAGGTCAATGCGTCCGTTTAAGCTAAACTCGATCCCTTCTTCTTCCAGCAGCATGCGCTGATAGTCCACAAAATCCGGATGCGCTCGGGCACTGATCTCGCCTTTGGCATTGATCACCCGGTGCCACGGCAACTGCTCTTTTTCGCCCGCGCTGGCCAGTGCATAGCCAACCTGGCGAGCGCCATTGGGACGCCCCGCGAGACCCGCGATTTGTCCGTAGGTGGCCACCTTTCCTTCAGGAATGCAACGCACCGCGGTGTAAATGTCCTGATATCTGCTGCTCAAAATACGAACACGTTTTTCGAATGACTCGGGTTACAATGCATTTAAGTTAACGTATTTTGACGGAGATTCCCATGAGCGACCATGTATACAAGAAAACCGAAATTGTCGGTTCGTCCAAGACCAGCATCGAAGATGCCATTGAGCAGGCAATAAAGCGTGCTGACAAAACCTTGAAACACTTAGACTGGTTTGAGGTGGTCGACACCCGTGGACATATCGAGACCGGTGAAGTGGCGCATTATCAGGTGACTCTGAAGATAGGTTTTCGTTTATCTGACTAGCCTATGTC
>JAHHOC010000061.1 GCA_018677115.1 Arenicella sp.
CTATGCGCCCGGTGAAACGCTCGAAGTGTCCAGTGCGGGCAGCATGAATGTGTTCATCGGCAACGCGGCTGGGGTCGCCGTTCAGCTAAATGGCGAAGAATTTGATACTGCCGAGCATCGAGAGGGCGTGTATGCCAAGTTTACCGTGGGTGACGAATAATGCAGTACGCTATATCGGCTAGAATCGAGTTTAGCCCTGCAAACCTAACAATTGCGTAGCAGGATCAATAGCCGCTGATAGCTGGCAACATACTGCGGCGGAGTGGCGTCGATGACAAAAAAAAACAAGATTAAAGCTATCCGCGGTATGAAGGACGTACTGCCGCAGGACAGTTCCCTGTGGCTCAGCGTTGAGGCCATTTGCGCGGAGATATTGTCGGATTATAACTATCAGCAGATAAAAACGCCCATTCTGGAAAACACCCAGTTGTTTGCCCGTTCCATTGGCGCCGATACTGACATCGTATCAAAAGAAATGTATACCTTTGAAGACCGTAATGGAGACAGCGTCACCATGCGTCCGGAAGGTACAGCCAGCTGCGTACGCGCAGGAATCGAGCACGGCTTATTCTACAATCAACAGCAGCGACTCTGGTATGCGGGGCCCATGTTTCGCCACGAGCGGCCACAAAAAGGCCGTTTTCGAGAATTCTTCCAGATAGGAGCTGAATGCTTTGGATGGCCGGGAGCGGATATCGAAGCAGAGTTACTGTCGCTGACTGCACAGATTTTTTCCCGGCTGGGACTAAAAAACACCAGGCTTGAATTGAACACTCTCGGTGATACTGCCTGCCGGGCAGATTTCCGTAGCGCTTTGATCGAATACTTGCATGACTATAAACAGGATCTGGATCAGGACAGTCTGCGACGTCTGGATAGCAACCCGTTACGAATTCTTGATAGCAAGAACAGCGAGGTCCAGCAAGTACTGATGGGTGCCCCAGACATCCATGAGTTTCTGTCTGCTGAGTCAAACGAACATTTTTTGCGTCTGAAGAGCTATCTACAGCAGCTGGATATTACGTTTAGCGTGAATCCCCGTTTGGTACGGGGGCTTGATTATTATAATGATACAGTTTTCGAGTGGGTCAATGAGGACTACGGTGCGCAGTCGGCGGTGTGCGCGGGTGGTCGTTATGACAGTATGGTCGAACAGTTAGGTGGCCCACCGACCCCGTGTTTCGGCTTTGCCATGGGTCTCGAGCGATTGATCCAGATGTTGCAGGAGCAGGGTGCGGAAATTGTTCAGCGCTCGGAACCGGTGCAGGTATTTATTGTCTCCATTGGTGAACAAGCCCGCGGCCAGGCGTTGCGGTTACAACAGTTGTGTTGTGCGGAAGGTATCCGGGTTCAATTATATTGCGGGTCGGGAAGCATGAAAAATCAATTCAAACGTGCCGATAGTAGCGGTGCGCAATTCGTATTAGTCATTGGTGAACAGGAAGCGGCCACCGAGACCGTTGGGATTCGGTCGCTACAGGTACGCGAGGAGCAGCAAATTATTGCCCAAAACGATGTTGTTAACGCCGTGACTAATCGTCTGGAATCGCTATAATGCCCGATCAAATATAAGGCGAGCCAGCTGGCACGGCCCGATTACTCAATTTAACTCAATTACTACCATGGCAGACGATATTTTTCTTACTCCCGAAGAACAGGACGAGCGCGCAAAACAGTGGCTCAAGGACAATGGGATGGCGCTAGTGGTTGGCGTGGCGCTCGGTTTGGGCGCCGTGTTTGGTTACAATCAGTATCAGGCTCGGCAGATAAGCAATGCAGAACAGGCTTCAGCTTTGTACACTGAGGCCAGTACTCGCTTCCAGCAGTCTGAGCTTGCAGATATCAGTCAACCATTGGAGCGGCTTAAATCTGACTTCAGTCATACACCTTATGCGGCTAAAGCGGTGTTATTAAGGGCTAAGCAGTTATCGGTGAGCGACTTATCGGCCGCCGTGCCGGAGTTGCAATGGGTGGTAGATAATGCAAAGGAAACTGGATTGAAACATACGGCTTTGATTCGTCTGGCCAAAGTTTACCTGGCACTCGGTGATCTGGATAAAGCGCATAGCACTGCCAGCGGAAAGTCGTCACAGGGTTTCGATTCACACTATCTTGAAATATTAGGGGACATTGCGGTACGGCGTGACGAGATTGATGCAGCCCGTCAGCATTATCAGGGAGCGATTGATGCATTGGCACCTGCTGATCGGGGCTACAGTCGGATATTGACCCTGAAAATGAATCGCCTGCCAATTGATGACGTATTGGCCGAAGCTGAAGCCGATACTCAAGCTGAAGCGGAAGTTCCGCTGCAATAGTGCAAGCTACGACTCCCTACCTGAGGTGTATAAAATGAATCGAATTCATCCAGTCATGCTC
>JAHHOC010000078.1 GCA_018677115.1 Arenicella sp.
AACCAAGGCATAGTTATTTCGGTGCCCTCTGCAGCGGCCAGGCGCAGAACACTATCGGCTACCTCATCAGCGCTGCTCATCGGTTGTGAAAACACAATATCTTCCACTTTGTCCATTTCATCCATTATAAAGCCGGTGTCGACCGGCCCGGGGGACACTACCGCTACCTGGATGCCAGAGTCACGTAATTCGTCGGCTAAGGCATAGGCGAAGGTACGCAGCCCGGCTTTGGTCGCTGAATAGGTTGCCGCACCTTGCAGGGGCGCGAGACCCGCCAGCGAACCCACCATAACAATAGCGCCACCGCCTGATTTTCTGATGTGCGGAATAGCCGCAGTTGTTAACACAATGGGGGCACGCAGATTAACGTCCACCATGGCAGCAAGATCTTCCGACTTGTTGTTTTCAACATCTCCCCTGATGTGCATACCGGCGTTATTAACCAATACGTCGACGCGACCGAACTTCGCTTCCGCCTGATTCATCAGTGATAAGCAATCCTCCATTTTGCCCATATCGGCAGCAATGGTGAGCACGCCAGTTTGGGTGCTCAATTCTGTATCGATCTCATCCAACGCAGCTTGACCGCGTGCCACCAGCACCAGATTTGCCCCCTGCGATGCAAAGGCGCGCGCACAGGCGGCTCCGACTCCGGCCGATGCACCAGTAATGATGACGGTTTTGTCTAAAAATGCTTTCTGATCAGGGTTTGCCATGATTTTTCTACCTTTTATTTTAATGAATGAAGATAAATTGCCAGGCAGGTGCCTGCCATTGCTGCATGATAACCGCTAACGCGCAAGTTGGGACTGTCACTGGTGGAAATAGTCGAGGTTATGATTCCCTCAGCTCGCTATCCTAGTCGTTGACTTAAATAATAAATATATTATATATCAATAGGATATATGTCTTTTTTAATCTATATTATTAAATTAGTTAGTTTGCGTCGTTGCAGTGTCTTTGGCGTTTTCATCCTGACCGTCCCATTTCACAGCCTGTCCATCGCGCAGGCGCTCGCCACCACGAACCACGACTCTCGCCAGCGGCGCCACATCGCCGAGAACTTCGATCATATCCTTTTGCGCATAGCCAAGCTCGACGCTCCGCTGATGTGCCCTGCCCTCATCATCCACCACGAATACGTACTGTTTATCAGTGCGCAATATTAACGCATCGCGCGGGATAGCAACTACATCCTTAGGCTGCGCACTGGGTAGCGATACCCGCACTGGCGAGCCAACCAGCAAGCCACTATCTTTAAGTTCAACGCGCAGTTCCATAGTTCGGCTGACTGAATCCCCCACCGGTACCAGCGCGCGCATCGGCGCCTGCAAGGTCTTGCCCATACCCCTTATCTGTAACAGTGTGCCGGGAGATATCGGCTGCACCAGGGAAGCTGGAACTTGCGCGCTAACCTCCAAGTTCTCAATATCCACCAGGCGCGCAATCGGGGCGCCGGTTTGAGCGTATTCCCCAGTCTGGATAGATTGGCTTACTACCCGCCCGGCAAAAGGCGCGGTGATAAAGGTGCGCTTGAGATCACGCTCTGCTGACTCCAGTGCAACTTTAGCACTGGCCACATCAGCCTTTGCCACCTCCCGGTTAGAGAGTTTCTCGGCAACCACAATTTCCGGTACGCCAAGCGTATCGTCTGAGGCACTGACCCGATCGTAATAGTTGCTGTGATAGGTAAGCTGGCTCTTCAAGCGTTGCAGTTCTGCGCGCCGCTGATCAACCATTTGCTGAGCATCTCGTGGATCAATCCTGGCTATTACACCGCCCTCTTCAATAATGTCACCGACATTGGCTATGCTTATTATTTTGCCGGAAGTTTCCGAGGCTATTACTGAATCGCGCAAACTGACGACAGTACCGGGCAATAAGGTATGCGGCGCCATGGTCATTGATACTGCCTGTGCCACCCGTACTGGCGTTGGTGGCGGTCCGGAGGGTGCCTGCGACGCATTGCTGGTATTTGAAAACCAGCCAAAATAGTACCCCGCCAATACCAACAGGAGGGCGCCAGTCAGAATGATTGAAGCTCTTAGTTTCATATTGGATGATAAGTTAGCCTTAATGGCTTTACGAAGGTTCATTGATATTTAGCCTGATAGCCTGCGGCTTGCCGGAGCGCAAGCCTGTCAACGACCAGGATTCGAGTCTAAGCAAACAAGGCAGTAAAATAAGTGTAAACAAAGTAGAAATAGCCATGCCACCAACGATTACTGTGGCCAAACCTTTATAAATAACACTGCCGGCGCCGGGTGCAACCACCAGCGGCAGCATGCCCATTAGCGATGTCAATGTCGACATAAGGATCGGGCGTATACGGCGTTCCAGTGCGATGTGCACGGCCTTATGTTTGTCGTTACCTTTGCGTTGAGCACGACGGGTTTCTGCCACCAACAGAATAGCATTATTGACAACGAGGCCGAGCAGTATAATAAAACCAATCATTCCGAGT
>JAHHOC010000102.1 GCA_018677115.1 Arenicella sp.
GCCGGAACATGGTCATCTTCAGCCTGCCCGGATACGTAGCCAACCGGTTTATTTATCATCACCGTGACCAGACGATTCTGAAGCCTTTGAGCCTGTTGCGTCAGCTCAATCACCGCGTCCTCAGGAAACTTTATCCCCAGCGTATCAACGATCTGTCCATTCACCTTCACCAGGCCCTGCTCGATCAACCTGTCGGCCTCGCGGCGTGAGCACAGGCCACGCTGCGACATCAGTTTAGATAGTCGAACCGGATCCGCCATAGTAGCGCCTGCGCTGCTCAGTCTGTTGCCAGCTTGCCAGCCAATCCGATGTAATTGGCGGGCGTTAGCTGTTTAAGTTCCTGCTTAACGTGTTCCGGTATCTCCAGATCGTCAATGAAATCTGATAAAGAATCCTTGTCTATACCATCCTTGCCACGGGTCAGTGCTTTCAATTTTTCATAGGGCTCGGCAATATCGTATCGCCGCATTACTGTCTGTATTGCTTCGCCGAGTACTGCCCAGTTGTCGTCGAGATCGGCTGCAATGAGGCTCTCATTGACTGCCAGTTTACCGAGTCCCTTCAGGGTCGCCGAACAGGCCAACGAGGTATATCCGAATCCCACACCAATATTCCGCAAAACGGTGGAATCTGACAAATCACGCTGCCAGCGGCTGACCGGCAGCTTTGCAGCGAGATGATCTAAAATAGCATTGGCCAGCCCCAGGTTGCCTTCTGAATTCTCGAAATCTATCGGGTTCACTTTATGCGGCATGGTGGATGACCCGACTTCGCCGGCCACCACCTTCTGCTTGAAATAGCCGATCGATATATAGCTCCAGATATCACGGTTGAAATCCAGCAATATGGTGTTGAACCGCGCTATTCCATTGAAAAGCTCGGCCATGTAGTCGTGCGGTTCAATCTGCGTGGTTAAGGAATTCCACTGGAGCCCCAGAGATTCAACGAAATCGCGGGAAAATTGTTGCCAGTCAACTTCCGGATAGGCGACTACATGCGCGTTGTAGTTGCCGGTCGCGCCATTTATTTTGCCCAGTATTACCACCGCCTCGATCTGTTCTATCTGACGCTCCAGTCGCGCGACTACATTGCGCATTTCCTTGCCCAGAGTGGTCGGCGATGCAGGTTGCCCATGAGTGCGCGCCAGCATGGGCAGGTCCGCGTGCTCAGTGGCGAGCGCTTTTATTGCATCAACCAGCTCTCTGAACAAAGGCACAACCACCTGCTCGCGTGCATCCTTGATCATCAAAGCGTAGGAGAGGTTATTAATGTCTTCCGAGGTACAGGCGAAATGGAAAAATTCGGCAACCGCAGCAACTTCCCCAATGGTTGCCGACTTTTGCTTCAGAAAGTATTCCACTGCTTTTACATCGTGGTTAGTGGTTGCCTCAATGGCTTTCACCTGATCGGCATCTGCTGGCGAGAAGTTGTCAATAATAGACTGTAATTGTTTATTGCTGGTTTCGGAAAAAGCCGGTACTTGGCTAATTTTTTCCTCATCTGCCAACGCCTGCAGCCATCTCACTTCCACCAGCGAGCGGTACTTGATTAATCCGAATTCACTGAATATGGGGCGCAATGCAGCCAGTTTTGATCCGTATCGCCCATCCAGAGGTGTCAGCGCAGTGGTGGCAGAAAGTTCCAGGTTGACTGCGGAGGGAGGCTTATTGGCGCTATCTTCGGACATGGGCGAAACAATGAAGAAGTGTCTTGAACAGGTGCGAAATGTTAACATATCCGGCCCAATCAGAGCGCACCATTTCAATGTCGGTCAACTGGTCCAGTTACAGCTTGCAAGAGCTTAAACAACACATCACGCATACCTTTCGTAGCGGTGGTGGCTCACGCCCGGACGTCCTGTTAATTGAGATCGACGGGCAGCGAGCAGTGTTGAAAGATCAGGCTGGCGCAGCCCGGTTTTTTTCGCTATTGATCGGGCCTATATTATCCTGGCGTGAAAGCAAGGCATTAAAAAAGCTTGATGCCCTGTCCTGCATTCCAACACTGCTGGCACAACCCACTGCACGCTCCTTCCTGATGACTTACCATCCTTCGGAACCGATTACCCGGCTACGGACGATTGATCCCGACTGGGCGATTTTTTTTGATCGCCTGTCCGCCTCGATCGATGCCATGCATCGGGCAGGCGTGGCTCACAACGACCTGCGCAATCCGACTAATACGCTGATTACGGCCGATGGCGAGCCGATAATGGTGGATCTGGTCGCAGCTTTCTTGCGCGGACACAAGTGGAATCTGCCAAACCAGTGGATTTTTAACAAGTTCTGTCAGGTCGACCAGTCGGCGATAACAAAAATGAAGGCTTTAGTCGCACCCACTTTGGTTAAAGATGAAGACATAGTGGCAGAAGAAATCGCTGGACGCTTTGGTATGGCTATACGAAGCCTCGGCCAGTGGATACGGAAATTATCGCGCAGGCTATTCACCGACTGAACGGCGAATCGGTGCTCAAAGCACAGCCAATACCAACCTGTCCCACAGGTAGTGGTCGATCAGCATCACCGCAAACAGGTACATCAGGTATTTAATTGAATAAAAGAACGTCTTACGTGACAAGGCGTCACTGTAATTGCGATACAAGCTGTACACGTAGTACATGAAGCGCGCGTTGAGGTAAACCGCGCATAGCAGATAGATGCCACCGAACATATGGATGGTAAACGGCAGTAACGTCACCGCGATCAAAATGTAGGTGTAGAGCAATATCTGCAGACGGGTAAATTCCTCGCCATGCGTAACCGGCAGCATTGGTACGCCGGCAGCGGCATATTCGTCGCGCCGGTAAAGCGCCAGTGCCCAGAAGTGCGGTGGCGTCCAGGCAAAGATGATAAGGAACAGCAAACAGGCCTCGGGCGATATTGTGTTAGTCATCGCTGTCCAGCCGAGCAAGGGCGGTGCGGCAC
>JAHHOC010000149.1 GCA_018677115.1 Arenicella sp.
GTGTTATACACCCTTTCGCGTGGCATAACCAAATACAAGGCCTGCTGAGTGCAAAAAAGATCGAGCGCATCAGAAAAGAGTTGCGTGAATTGTCAGTTGATGATTATGTCGCCGAGACACTTGATCCCGCGGAGTCGGTGAACCGCACTAGCGCCAAGGAGATCATCAGCCAGTTACCCGGCACTGTGCATAAGGAATTTGAGTTGGGGCCGTTATATACGGCCGATATTTCCCTTGAGTTTGATAGCCGTAAACGACGCATTGGCTTTCTGGCGCAAAATCGCCGTATCAATAACGGTGTGTGGGGACCAGAGCATCATCTCGAAGCCTGCCGCGTTGTGTCTGAATACGCTGAGCGCAATATTCCGGTGGTTACCTTCATGGACACGCCCGGTGCAGATGCCGGAACCGAAGCCAACTCCCAGAATCAAGCGCACTCAATCTCCCGATTGATTGCTGTTATGGCCGAAACCCGGGTTCCGACTCTGGGCATTATCTACGGCCTTGGTTATTCCGGCGGCGCTATTCCGCTGGCATCAACCAATGTGTTGCTGGCGGTACGCAAGGCTGTGTTCAATACAATTCAACCCAAGGGACTGGCTAATATCGCCCGCCAATACAATTTATCCTGGCAAGAGAGTGCACGTTATGTCGGCGTTTCGCCAAGCGAGTTATTTCGACGCGGTGTTATTGACGGCGTGATCGATTGGGATCCGAGTGACAAATCCGCAGGCATAGACAACCTGCTTGCCGCGATTTATACCGGCATTGAGCTAATTGAGGCCGATGCCAAGCGCGAGGTACTGGAAAACCCGAAGGTGGCAGCAGACTATCTGCACAAAGTCCGTACTGAGAAGATGCACAAGGCGGATCTGGATGAACTACAGCGTGACGCTAATTTCAGTATTGAGCCCAGTGTCGGCGACTATCCGAATGTATATTCGCATGCGTGGAAGTATCTGCGTTCCTTATCCATGCGCTGCCGGATTAAGTCGTCCACCATTGAGGCCTATGGACGATTGGCAGAAGAGGAAATACCGGTTGGCGATCTGGAGGAACGCACGCAAACCATGCGCAAAGCATCTTTTCAGCGCTGGCTGGCTGATCCGGAAAAACTGGTTTACAACGAACAATTGGCCAAGGCATGGACCTCGGTCAGACAGCGCCAGCGTGAAATAGACTATGAACGAAATCGCATCACGGCGCTGATTTTAGGCGACCCACAGTCGAATTATGAATCAGCCAAAAGACATTTTTGCTTTGTGACCTGCCTGTATCTCTACAATCGCTGGAAATCCGACGCAACATTCAATTTCATCGAAATAAGTGGCCTGGTCGGCACACAATCGTTAGTTTATGAGGATGCCTTCTCGATTGCTGAGCAGGATGTCACCCTGCTGGATGTTCTGTACTCACCGGCGCTGACAGAAAGCCTGCAGCGGGAATTCAAGAACATGCTGGTGTTCGACGCGCTGTATAACAACATCGTGACCAATTTTGGTGAGATCGCCGAAGAATCCAAACAATTTCAGTCCTTGTCGGAGGATACCCTGCGCAATATCCTCGACACCTCGTTAGAGAGAGTTGCATCGCGGATTGACAATGCGATTGATGAGGCAAGTAATGAAGTTGCAGTGGCCGGAGATATCAAGTCTGAATTTGCCAAGTGGCTGACCTACTTTGTGAAGTTTGATAAACGTGGCGATTTCCTTAAGGACGTGGAAGAATGGAAACGGGTGACATTCCCGCGCATGTCGGAATCCCTGCTTGTGCTTATCACTCACTTTTTCGAAGTTCTGGTGCCCCGATTCATCGACTCGCAGATGCATGGTAAGACCTACAACGGGCAGATTAATCCCGGACGGATCGGCAAGCGGAAAGATTTCTGGAATCAATTGAACATCGCCTATCAGGATCTGCTAATACAGCGGGTATTGAACTCCTACAAACAGCAAAAATTAACCAGCGTCGACGCGCTGAAACAAACCCTGTTCGAGCAGTTCGACGAAACCAATGCTAACCTGATGACCGCCAATCCGGTGTCCTTCCCGGGTTTTCGGCAGTCCATTGAAAAAGCACTGAATAACAATGTTACGCCGTGTGGCGTGGTGACCGGGATCGGCCAGATTAAACTGAATGACGGAAAAACCGCCAAGGTCGGCGTACTGCTGTCAAATGTCAGTTTTCAGGCAGGCGCCTTTGACATGGCCGGTGCCGAAAAACTGTGTGCGTTGATTGTTGATTGTGCCCAGCAGGGCCTGCCGATCGTCGCCTTCGTATCTTCGGGTGGCATGCAAACCAAAGAAGGCCCGATGGCGCTGTTCTCGATGGCGATTGCCAACGATCGCCTGACCAACTTTATCTCCGAAACAGGCCTGCCGGTAGTGGTGTTCGGTTTCGGTGATTGCACTGGCGGCTCACAGGCGAGCTTTGTTACCCATCCGCTGGTGCATACCTACTATTTCAGTGGCACTGACATGCCCTTTGCGGGGCGAGTTGTTGTGCCCTCTTTCCTGCCTTCCATGGCAACTACTTCAAACTACCTGGCCAGCACTCCGGGCGCCATGCAGGGCCTGGTGAAGCATCCCCTAGCAGAAGGATTGGATGAAAAGTTAAGGGAGGTCGATCCCGAGGTCGAGATTCCACAAGACACCATCAGCGACATCATGGAAAGAGTACTGGCGGGAACCGCTTCAGTCGGTGTGACCGAAGCTCCACAGCAAATTTACCGTGCAACCGACCGCATGGGACCGATCACCAAGGTCCTGATTCACGCCCGTGGCTGCACGGCGGTAAAGTTGATCCGTATCGCGCAGGCCAAAGATTACAAGGTGTTGCTAGTTCAGTCCGACCCCGACATGGATTCGGCTGCAGTCGATATGCTGCGGGACGGTGATGAAGTGGTTTGCCTGGGCGGACAGACTCCCGGTGAGAGTTACCTGAATGCCCATTCTGTCGTTGCCATTGCCCGCAACCGTGGTGCCGACTCGCTGCATCCGGGCATCGGCTTTTTATCTGAAAACGCTGGTTTTGCGCGCTTGTGCCGGGCCAATACCTTGAACTTTATCGGGCCACGTGCGTCCTCGATGGACACCATGGGCAATAAGTCCAATGCTATCAGCACTGCGATGTCCAACGATGTACCTGTGGTGCCCGGCTCTCACGGCATCCTGACCAGCGCAGAGGCGACAGCTATTGTCGCTGAGGAGATCGGCTACCCCGTGATGCTGAAAGCGGTGCATGGCGGTGGTGGTAAGGGGATAAAGGTAGTGCGCAGTGCAAGCGAAGTTAAGGATGCTTTTAACAATGTCTATAGCGAGG
>JAHHOC010000131.1 GCA_018677115.1 Arenicella sp.
TGCTGAAAATTTAATTATCTGGATCCAGATCCTTTGCCAACTGCTGTGCACGCAGGCGGGCTGCTTCAAAAGCATCGCTGACAATATGTGACAACCCGGCTGCCTGGAAGACCTTGAGTGCGCTTTCAGTGGTGCCTTTCGGTGAAGTAACACCGTCAATCAAGGTCTGCAGCGGCTGCCCGCTGTCGTCAATCAGCTGGACGCTCCCCTTAGCGGTTTGCAATGCCAGGGTTTTAGCAGTATGCGGATCGAGCCCCGCAGCCGTGGCTGCATCAATCAGGCTCTTAATGAAGAGCATGAAATAAGCCGGGCCGCTTCCGGAAAGTGCAGTAACGCTGTCGATGTCCTCTTCGCGCGCGACCCAGCAACTAATACCGACCGCGTCAAACAGTAATTCCGCCAAACGCTTATGCGGTTCTGTAACAGCCTCATTAGCATATAGTCCGGCTGCGCCTGCCGATACCAGTGCCGGCGTATTCGGCATTACCCGGATCACTGCGTGGTCGGCCTGCAACCAGCTTGAGATGCTAGCGGCGCGTACGCCGGCCACAATAGACACGATCAGTGGTTTTCGAGCTGCGAATTCACTAGCCAGCGGTTCCAACACCGAGCGCAATACCTGCGGCTTGACGGCCAGCACTATTACATCGTTTTTTGCCACCAGTTGCTCATTGCTGGCTGCTAAGCGGACGTTAAAGTCCTGTTCTAACTGATGGGCACGCGCGGAATCCGGTTCATACACCATCATTGCCACTTCAGCATGGGCATCAGAGTCTGCCATTGAGCTTGCCAATCCACCGATCAGGCTGCCGGCCATATTGCCGCCACCGATAAATCCAATTTCTGTTTTCAAACCAATGCCGGTACCCGTGCTCAGTAACAGCGCCTTATTGTACGTGGCACACCCTTGAATTGCATCACCGCAGCGCAGCTATTGTTTATTCATCAGTAATCCTGGGTCCAAACAGGTCGGTGCCAATGCGCAGCATGGTACTGCCTTCAGCGATAGCTGCCTCGAGGTCGTTTGACATGCCCATGGACAGCGAATCCAGGTTGAGTCCGTAGCGCTGGTTTGCCTGCTCCAGGGCTTCCCGCGCGAGAGCAAACGGTTTACGTTGCTCGCTGAATTCACTTTGTGGCTGTGGGATAACCATAAAGCCGCGCAATTGAACCTCGTTTAATTCTGCAATTTGCGCACACAGCTCGGCAGCTTTGGATAGCTCCACCCCAGCCTTGGTAGTTTCGTCATCGACGTTTAATTGAATCAATAACTGCAATTCCTGCCCTTCATTCTGGGCCGAGAAGCGCTGCGCAATTTTCAGGCGATCGACGCTGTGAACCCAGTCAAAGTGCTGAGCGATAGGCCGGGTTTTATTCGATTGAATGCGGCCAATATAGTGCCATTGAATGTCCTGCTGCGTCATAGCCTGTTGCCGAGCAACGCCTTCCTGCAGGAAATTCTCACCAATGGCCCGCAGGCCAGCCCGACAAAATTCGTCACAAAGACCAGCGCTTTGTTTTTTTGCAGCGCCGATTAGCGTCACCTCACTTTCCTCCCGGCTCGCGGATTGCACTGCCGCGGATATTCGATTCCTTATCTTATTCAGTTGCTTAGAAGCGTAATCTATATTCCTAATAAGCATATTTTGTAGGTATACTCAGGCTTGGTATTTGTGAATTGTAACGTATAACATAGACGTAGGTTGTTCCTGGAGACGGTATGGACGTATCAGAATTACTCGCATTCGCGCAAAAAAATAAGGCATCTGACCTGCACATATCGGCAGGAATGCCGCCGGTGATCCGAGTCGACGGTGATATGAAAAAAATCAGCCTGCCAGAAATCGACAGGGAAACCGTACAAAAAATGATATTTGATATCATGAACGATAAGCAGCGCAAAACCTATGAGGAAAATCTCGAAGTCGACTTTTCGTTTGAAATCCCTAATGTGGCGCGCTTCCGGGTGAACGCTTTTAACCAGGACCGCGGGCCGGCCGCGGTATTCAGGACTATTCCCTCGGTGGTGCTAAGTCTTGATGATCTGGATGCCCCTTCCGTGTTCCGGGAGATTTGCATGAAGCCCCGTGGTTTGGTGCTGGTGACTGGCCCCACCGGGTCGGGTAAATCAACCACCTTGGCTGGGATGGTGGATTATATTAATGAAAAACAGCGATCGCATATTTTGACCATTGAGGACCCGATTGAATTTGTACACAGGAGTAAAAATTCGCTGATAAACCAGCGCGAATTGCACGAAGACACGCTAAGCTTCGAGGCGGCATTGCGATCCGCGCTACGTGAGGATCCGGATATTATCCTGGTTGGTGAGTTGCGCGATCTGGAAACCATACGCCTGGCTATGACTGCAGCTGAAACGGGTCACCTGGTACTGGCGACTCTACACACCAGTTCTGCGCCGAAAACTATTGATCGGGTGGTTGATGTCTTTCCCGCTGCGGAAAAATCAATGATCCGTTCGATGTTGTCTGAATCCATTCAGGCGGTAATTGCGCAAACGCTGATTAAAAAAGTAGGCGGTGGCCGAGTCGCCGCCCATGAAATCATGCTGGGCACATCGGCTATCCGTAACCTGATCCGGGAGGATAAGGTAGCGCAGATGTATTCAGTTATTCAAACCGGTCAGGCTGATGGTATGCAGACACTTGACCAATGCCTTGAGAGCCTGGTGCGTGATCGCTTGATCACACCCGGCGATGCTCGCTCCCGAGCAGTCAACAAATCCAAGTTTATTTAGTCAGTTGATCAGTAACTTACTTAATCCGGAGTAACGATATGTACAAAATGGCCGACCTGCTTCGCGCTATGATGGTTAAGAATGCGTCTGACATGTTTATCACCGCCAATGCTACGCCGTGTTTCAAAGTGGATGGAAAGATTTTTCCAATAGCCGGCGAACCTTTGGATGGTAAGGCATCCCAGGAACTGTGCTACAGCATAATGAATGAGGAACAAAGACGTGTTTTTGAGGAAACCAAGGAATGTAATTTCGCTAT
>JAHHOC010000190.1 GCA_018677115.1 Arenicella sp.
GTTTTACCACAGTCACATATTCGAACCCCTGGCTATGCGGGATACGTTTTTTGAAGTGCCGGCCGACAAACTGCATCGCCTTGCCAGCGACCAGATCTGGGATTACGATGCCGATAAGATTGCCGTGGTCGAAGCAGAGAAGCAAAGACGGTTTGACCGGGTAACCATGTTCGTGGCAGGTGGCGGCCTGGTCTCCACTATCGGCGACTATATGCGTTTTTGCCAGATGGTTTTAAATGGTGGCAGCCTCGACGGCGTACGTATTCTTGGCCCCAAAACCGTGAAATTACTGTCGTCTAATCAGTTAACGCCGGTGGTGCGAGCCGAAGGAGTGGGTGAATATCCCTTTCTTGATTTGTATGCCGGGCAAAGCATGGCCTTTGCCTATGGCGTGGTGACCAATCCTGACGTCATGCCTGATTTGTCATCTTTGGGAGAGTTATCCTGGGGCGGCGTGGCCGGCACCAAGTTCTGGATCGACCCCGAGGAAGAATTGATCGGTATTGCCATGGTGCAGCTCTACCAGTCACCATGGCAATTACGCTTTGATATGAAGAGCGCTGTCTATCCGGCGCTGGTGGAATTGAACGCAAAAGATCGATAATGCACCCCATGTTCACCCTGCAAACAATAGTACCGCGACACTGAAACAAGCAAAATGCAGATTCCATCATTCCAGCTCGAACAAAGCCAGTTAGCCAATTGGTTCTCCGGGCGGAGCATCGAGCAGATCATCGAGCAATTTGAAGACGAGGGCTACGTTGTGTTCGACAGAGTGCTTGATGAAAAGCAAATTGCCGATATCCGAGCTGAGCTGGAACCGTGGCTGCAACAGAATATTGAAGGGCGGAATGTGTTTGAAGGCGTAAAGTCCAACCGCATTTACGGCATGCTGAATAAATCGCCAAAGTTTGCCGAGCTGATCACCCACCCTTTGCTACTACCCTTCGCCGAAGCAGAGCTAGGAACTTCATGCCTGTTATCTGCCTGTCTGGCGATTCAGCTTAACCCCGGTGAAACAGTACAGCCTTGGCACTATGACGATGCGCACCTGGAAATTCCCCGGCCGCGGAGGGCTTATGGCTTAAGTGCCTTCTGGGCGATCGATAAAACAGATGAAACCAACGGTGCCACCGAGATCATCCCTGGCAGCCACAAATGGGAAGGGGAATCGATTAAAGGGTCGCTGAAAACGCCGGATCTCGAAAAGGGCAGCATCAAAGCGCTGCAAGAGGACCAAGGTGACCACCCGGATGCGATCAAGGTATTGATGGAAGCAGGTTCTTTGATGATAGCTAAGGGGACGCTATGGCACCGCGGCGGCGCTAACACTTCTAACAAACCAAGATTGATTATCACGCCTCAATTCTGCCCGGGGTGGGCGAGACAGCTGGAGAACATGCTACTCGCCGTCTCCCCGGGAAACGCCGCTAAATTACCGCAACGCGTACAGGAACTGATTGGCTACAATATCCACCCGCCGTTCATGGGTTATGTGGATGGCATGCATCCCCAGCGCACGTTGCTGGAGAAACCTTTATGCGGCGCTGACAAAGTCTGGCTGAGTGGTGTAGGAGATGACAAGTCTTGAGCTGGAATGCAAATGGACATCGGCGATGCCGCTTATTTCTGCTGCATAATCACGGACTCAATTGCACGGTTTATAAACACCGACCATGTTTAAAAAATATTTAGCCCGGGTTTTAATTGGCCTCGGCATCACAGGTTTGTTTTTAGCCTATAACCAGGGGCAGTTGAAACTACCGTTGGTAGATCGTCTGGAGCTGCTTGCCTATGATGCCCGGCTGGCACTGACCCTGCCTGAAAAACAGGTCGACCCGCGCGTTGTCATTATCGATCTTGATGAACGCAGTCTGATTGAAGAGGGCCACTGGCCCTGGAACCGTGTCAAACTGGCAAAGCTGGTACACAATTTGTTCGACGTGTATCAGCTGGATATTTTGGGCTTTGACGTGGTGTTTGCTGAGCGCGATTCGTCTGAAGAATTGGACCTGCTCGAGACCCTGGCGATTCAATCTGAAGATCAGCCGTTTCTACAGCGGTATCTCGACTACAAACCCCATTTGAATCCCGATACGGTATTTGCCAATGCAATGCAAGACCGCCAGGTGGTGCTGGGCTATTACTTCGACAAAAGCCTGTTGCGCCAGACTTTTACCGGGTCTATCGGTGAGCCGATTGTTGAACAAGGCTCAGAGTTTTACGACATGCTCAGACTGCAGAAGAACCAGAAACTACGTGACGATGGCACAGCCTATGTTGATGAGCTTGAAGTCACCAGCTTTACCGGCAATGTGCCTGAACTTGAGCAGAGCGCCCTGGCCAGTGGTTTTTATGACATACCTTCACAGGACAAGGACGGCGTATTGCGGCGGATACAATTGCTCGAAAAATACGACGGCGAATTGTACGAATCACTTTCGTTATCCCTTGCACGACATTACCTGGTCGGTGAACTGGAGTTTAAGACTGCGGTTGACCAGGATGGCAAACAGATTATTGACGGGCTGGATATCGGCACCGGGGTAGTGCCGCTGGACGACCAGGGAACAACCTATATTCCTTACCGGGGTAAAGCATTCAGTTTCCGTTATGTTTCCGCCACCGACATATTAAACCAGACCGTCGAGAATCCGGAAGATCTGGAGTATGCGATTGGTATCGTAGGCACCACAGCGGCGGGATTAATCGATCTACGCAATATGCCGTTGCAAAATAACTATCCCGGGGTAGAGGTGCATGCGGCCACCATAGCCGGACTGCTGGATGCTGATTTTCGCTCGCGCCCGTATTACTCGACCGCGGCTGAATTCGTCGTAATCCTGCTGGTTGGGCTGTTATTGTCCTGCCTGCTGCCCATCGTCGGTGCGACTGGCGAGATATTAGCGTGGATAGGCGCGTCGGCTTTGTTAATTGGCGGAAATTTGTATTTTTGGGAATCGCAGAACACCATTCTTTCGATCGCGCCGGTTTTACTGCTGGTTATGTTGTTGTACATGTTTAACGTGGCATGGGGCTATTTCTTTGAAACTAGGACCAAGGCCAAGTTGAGTGGTTTGTTTGGGCAGTATATTCCTCCCGAACTGGTCGAGGAGATGGCGAGGGACCCGGAAGCGTACAACCTGGAAGCGAAAAAACAACAGCTGACGGTGCTATTCAGCGATGTACGCGGATTTACCAATATTTCCGAGGGGCTGGATCCAAAGGCGCTGTCCAATCTGATGAACGAGTTGCTGAGCCCGATGACCAGGATCGTGCATGATAATAAAGGCACCATCGACAAATATATGGGGGATGCAATGATGGCGTTCTGGGGCGCGCCTGTGGACGACCCGGATCACGCCAGCCGGGCAGTGCAATCGGGTTTGCTTATGCTGAAGGAACTAAGCGCCATCAATGAAACATTCAGGGCAAAAAACTGGCCGGAAGTGAAAATTGGTATAGGACTCAATACCGGCGAAATGAATGTAGGCAATATGGGCTCGGAGTTTCGCATGGCCTATACCGTGTTAGGCGACGCAGTGAATCTTGGTTCGCGTGTTGAGGGGCTCACCAAAGCCTATGGAGTGGATTTTATCGCGACCGAATTTACCGCTGCCGCGACACCGGAGTACGAGTATCGAAAGCTTGATAGGGTAAAGGTTAAGGGTAAAGATGAGCCGGTAGCCATATTGGAACCCATGGACCTGACAGAAAATCTGTCCGCCGGGCAATTGCAGGAACGTGATCAATACCACGAAGCATTAGAGCTATACCTGGCCCAGAAATTCGCAGAAGCGATCCGCTTATTACGACAGCTGAATGAGCAATATGGCGAACGGTTTGTGCACAATCTGTACATTGAGCGCTGCGAGCACTTCCTGAAGGAACCGCCGGGTACCGATTGGGACGGTGTTTTTACGTTCACCACCAAATAGGCTCAATCGCGAACCCTGTTAACGACGCTCCGGGACCCTCCGGTTTGCGATCAAGCCAGGATTTCCCGAACTGCCCTGTAGGCCTGGTTTATCGCGGAATTGGTGTCAGCACTCGCTGCCGCATCGGAGTTTGCGATATGAATACTGCCAAAGGCCTGGCGACCGACCACCCATGGCTTGTCTTCCTCATTCGCCCATTCCGGCTCCCACAGCAGATCGGGGCTGTAGGCATAACCATGCGGCCACCGGTTCACGGTAATCGCACTGATATCCCGTTCAGCTTTGAAACCGGTGCTTGAAAGTGCCTGATTCAACTGAGTGTAGACATTTTGCTCAAACGTATCGAACGGCGTCCCCAGAATGCGCCTTCGACCTTCCCGCCACTGTTCCGGCCCCTGCTTATCAGGCACCCATGGTACGTGACACATATGCAACACCATTGGGTCAGCCGGTTTCTGCGAGCGCTGATAGTCGCCGATGGAGACCGGGTAAGCCAGCTCCACCTGCTTGTAAAAGCCGTCAGTGTAGTACACAAAATCTGTGCCTATTTGCGCAAAGCTTTGCCAATCAGGAACCAGAACCTTGGTGTATACCAGCGGAACTTTCACGTTATAGGCAAGCCCCTGCTTCTGGGTCTCCGGCATTTCAGGGCACAGATAGGGGATAGCGCTGTTGTAACATGCAAGTACGCAATGTTTGGCGCTCACGGAATGAGCTGAGCCATTTCTCACATATTTAACCTGCACCATTTTATCGCCGGAATTAGTAACATGTACTGCCGTGCTGTTGAGCCGAACGTTTGTGAGTTGGCCCTCCTTGTCCAGTTTTGAATAACGCACTCTGGCAGTAACCACATCTTCCATCGTGGTGCCGGGAACAGCATCGGGGATCAGCGACCTGACCAACAGGCGCGCGACTGATGCGTTGCCATCAGGAAAGTGAAAGATATAGGGTTCATCGCCACGATGCCCGGTTCGCGGAAGTGTATGTTCGACGCCGGGCATACCACCATCGTAATCCTGGATTAAAGTCGTAGGGATTTCGTCAATTCCAACGCACCAGAAACTCATGCCCCAGCGCTTGTAAATGGCGATTACTTCCTCGTCTACTTTTGCGTAATCACGTAAAAAACTCTCGTAGCTCGTTCGTTTGAGTAACTCATACTTTTGCTCACGGTCCAGGTCCGGCAGATAATCAACTTTCTCGGTTTGTACGCGCACGAAGTCCTGCTTGGCTTTTTCACTCATGGGCATGTCTGCCGCAAATTCCTGCCACCGACGGCTGCCATAGCCAGGCACCAATTTATCCTGTCCAAAGCTTTCCTTGCCAAACAAAATTGACTTGGAAAGATTGAATGACGGATAAAGCTGCTGGTCAAAATTGGCGTAAAATTTTTGCACATCAATACCAATTGATTTTAGTAATTGTGCAGCTTCAGCTGAGTAAGAAGAGGGCGTATCGATTGCCTCTGTTCCTCCATATCCAATGCGTATTTCACCCTCGTGGTTGAACTCATTGCGTTTCGCATGCCCGCCAAAATCGTCATGGTTATCGAGGATCAATATTTTCGCTTCCGGATTCTTCTGCCGATAAAAATAGGCGGCGGAAAGACCACTGATACCCGCACCCACCACGACCAGGTCATAACTTGCCTCTATTTGCCCACTTGCCCACGACTTCCCTGCAACGCGGGCATGCATGGTCTCCCATGAACCATCATGACTGCCTCTCAAGCCCGTTTTAGCAGGAGGATAATATCCGGCAGGCAATTCGAAATCAGGTTGATCTGCCCCAAACGTGGAAATCCACGGACCCAGCAAAGAAGATCCGATAGCAATCTGGGTGCCATTGAGAAAATCTCGTCGTGTAATCTTGCGTCCTTTAGTGGTCATGGCTAGTGGTCATGGCAGGCACTCCGGGAATCCTGTTAAGTGGTTCGCCCATTAAATCACATAGCAACGCGGTGATACATCCTGACTACAAAAGCCGCGGCAAATAATCAGCTACCGTTTAATCGGTGACTGTCCGCTGTGTGCCCACTTCTGAAATTCAGGATTAAAGGCCTGACACAGCCCATCAATTTTGTCAGCCCTACTCAGACTCTCGAGTTGACCGGGTTAGTACTGCAGTGAAGCGCGGTTTATTATGGCGTTGCAAATGATATGTTAACTGTTTCTGATCCTCACTAATGCTGACTGACCATACATTTGTGCTTGCTGCTGGAATAAGTTCTTGAGTGAATTTATCTGCCGGGAAGGACTGCATAAATGAGCTGCCGAATCCATCGGAATCGCCGCCATAGTTGGTCACCTCATCAGGACTGCCGTCAGCATGACGATGATCGTGCTTTAAACTCAGGCTTTTTTTGGTTTTAGTGAAAACCCATGTTCTGGAAGTGTCTTCGCCGACAGCGAAATGTACGCGCAACTGCTGCTTATCACATTGGTTAAATTCAGCCACTAGCTGCTTTCCCTTAAAGCTGTCCTGCCCTTCAGTTGGAAAAGTCATCTCCCCCACAAAACGGCTGCCACAGAGTGCCGCCAACTGATCGAAAAAGCGGTGCGACTGGTGTTCTGTTTGAGCAAGCAAGACTTGCCCGAAAAGTAGAAACATAATCACCATCAGGCGACACAGTAAATGTGACATATAAAATTAGACTTTCTTGTCGAAGTAACTATCAGGGCTAATGATAGCAGCTAAACAATTGGAGTCTTAGTTTAAGTTAATCTGCCATAAACCGTAGGCTGCCCCGCTTTATCGTGCTTGTCGAGGCGCCTTTATGCGCGGAGCGGAGGTTCAAGTTAATTCGGCTTGGACCCCTTTAATTTATCAGACTAAAGTCGGCCGAAATTCAGGCCAAATTCACTACTTTTGTCTCTATTGATTTGAACCTTGCTGGATTATCTTACTCTTGAGGGTTTGCACGTCGGGATAATGCCCGGAGTCTAAATACCCTCATTATTTATTGATTTAAGTACAAAGACCTCGAGAAGCCAAACATGAACCACGACGATTATCTGAAGCAGTTGCGGAAACATGAGAAGGCCACTAAGTGGCCGGAAATTGAGTTTGATCAGGAGCTCACACTCAGCTTTGAAGATGTTTCAGAGCTGGAGCTTGATACCGACTCCGTTTCGGAAGAAAAAGTAGCTGTTTAATCAGCCTGGAGGCGATGCCGTCTCTCCAGCCTCTAATGATGCGAGGGTGTATTATCGCCTTGCCCCTAATTTAAGGGGTCAGAGCCGAATTATAGGCCAATGACCCCTATATTCTGCTACTACTGCGGAACGTTACCTTCGACATCTTTCCAAAAGGGATCACGCAGCACTCGCTTATACAGCTTTCCGGTTGGCAAGCGCGGTAACTTATCTATAAAGTCGATTGATCTTGGCACTTTGTGCCGAGCCAGGTTTTCGGCACAGAATGCCTTTAGCTGTTCCGCCAGGTCATCGTTGGCCTCAACATTATCCATCACCTCTACCACGGCTTTAACTTCCTCGCCGAAGTCGTCGTTAGGAACGCCAAACACTGCCGCGTCTGCGACCAGCGGATGCGTGATAAGCAGGTTCTCTGTTTCCTGGGGGTAGATGTTCACCCCACCGGAAATAATCATGAATGTTTTGCGATCAGTGAGATAGACAAAGCCATCTTCATCGACGTAACCGACGTCGTCAACCGTCGACATCTCTCCATCTTCGGAGTTTGCCGTGGCGGTTTTTTCTTCATCATTAAAATACTCAAATGGCGATGCGGTCTTGAACCAAAGCGTGCCGGGCTGCCCTGGTGGCACCTCGTTCATATCGTCATCCAGAATATGC
>JAHHOC010000194.1 GCA_018677115.1 Arenicella sp.
TATTAAAGGCCAACAACGGGGATATATAATTCCCATCGGCGGTGCCGAGGATAAATTGCATGACCCCGAAATCCTACAGCGTTTTGTTGAATTAGCGGGAGCTTCCGATGCGGTTATAACCATCATCCCCACCGCTTCCCAACTCAGTGACACGGGCGAGCGCTATCAGCAAGTGTTTAAAGAGCTGGGTGCAGGTAAAACGCATTGCCTGACAATCAATGAACGGGAAGACGCACAAATCCCCGAGTACGTGGAATTACTGCATGAAAGCACCGGTATATTTGTCACCGGCGGCAATCAACTGCGCCTGTCAACCATCCTGGGCGGTACGCCGATCGCCAGAACCATTCGCCGCCTGAATGCCAAGGGTGTGCACTATGCTGGCACCTCAGCCGGTGCCGCCATAGTTTCACAGCACATGATCGTAGGCGGCAGCAGCGGGCACGTTCCCACCGAGGGTGGCGTCAATCTGGCTCCGGGTATGGGGCTGATCAATACAATAATTGTCGACCAGCACTTCAACGAGCGCAATCGGTTGGCAAGACTATACAGCGCGGTGGCGTTTAATCCGTTCTTAACCGGCATCGGTCTGGACGAAGACACTGCTGCATTTATCGATGCAGATAATCATTTTAAAGTGGTGGGCAGCGGCTCGATTACTGTGGTCGATCCTTCGGATATTCATTATTCCTCGATGGCCGATGCCGCACCGGGTGACGCCTTGTCGCTGTTAAATTTGAAAGTACACATACTGGCGGCCGGCTGCTCTTACGACATCATAGAGCGTCGTGCATTTATCGAACAGGAAGCTCGTTGAGGTGCGCTCAAATAGCTTAAGACATGATAAAGCAGTGGCGTCATCGGCATTTTTTTTATACCTTTGAGTGCTTGCTCTGTGAAAACAGCGTTTCACTTATTCCACCAGGAACTTTAGCTGCATGAAAATATTAGCCACCAACGTTTACGTCGGCCCCAATGTATACGCCAATTTCCCTGTTATTCGTTTTCAAGTCGATCTGGGCGAGCTGGAAAACTGGCCGTCGGTAAAGCTGGGCGACGGTTTTATTAATGGTCTGATAGAAGCACTCCCATCATTGCAGACACACGGTTGTTCATACCGGGAGGAAGGCGGTTTCATCCGTCGGCTGAAGGAGGACGAGGGCACCTGGATGGGGCATATCTGGGAACACGTGGCGCTGGAACTGCAAACCCTCGCTGGATCGTCTGTTTCCTTCGGTCGCACCCGCAGCACCGGTGAGCATGGCTGTTACAACGTTGTTTACCAATACCAACAACGCGACGTAGGGCTGGAAGCGGGCCGATTGGGGCTGCGCCTGTTAACCCACCTGATGCCCGCTGAGGTGCAACAGGCGATTAGTGCGGAAATCGATGACGATTTTGACTTCAGCGAAGAGTTATACGATTTCGTGCGCATGGCACAGCGCAAGGAATTTGGCCCCAGCACCGGGTCATTGGTCAATGCAGCTGAAGAGCGGGACATTCCATGGCTGCGTCTCAATGAATACAGCCTGGTGCAGTTCGGGCACGGCAAGTATCAACAGAGAATTCAGGCCACCATTACCAGCGAGACCAAACATATTTCAGTGGAAATTTCCTGTGACAAGGAAGATACGCATAATCTTCTGAATGACTTGGGATTGCCGGTGCCGCAGCAGATGATGGTCTACAGTGAGCGACAGGCTCTGCGCGCTGCAAACCGCATAGGCTATCCGGTCGTCGTAAAGCCCCTGAATGCAAATCATGGCAGGGGTGTTTCGATCAACCTGACCAGCGATGACGAGGTTTCAACCGCGTTCGTCGAAGCACAAAAATTTGGTACTGGAAAATCGGTGTTAGTGGAGAGCTATTTAACCGGTTACGACCACCGTATGCTGGTGGTTAATGATGAATTGGTAGCGGTAGCAAAACGGGTGCCGGGTCATGTGGTTGGCGATGGCAAATCGACCATTGCAGAGTTAGTTGAGTTTGTAAACCAGGATCCGCGCCGGGGTATCGGACACGAGAAAGTGCTGACCAAGCTGGAATTGGACAAGCAGGCAAAACGACTGCTCTCCGAAGCAGGCTTTGACGAAGACACCGTGTTGCCGGATGGCGAAATATTTTTTCTGCGTTCAACCGCAAATTTATCCACTGGCGGCACTGCCATTGATGTGACCGACATTGTGCACCCGGACAATCGTGATATGGCGATTCGTGCGATCAAGGCTATTGGGCTGGATATCGGTGGCGTTGACTTCCTGACTGATGACATCAGCATGTCCTATAAGGAAATTGGCGGCGGCATCTGTGAGTGTAATGCTGCGCCCGGTTTCCGCATGCACGTGGCGCCGAGTGAGGGTGAGCCACGCGATGTGGCGGGCCGCGTGATGGATATGTTGTTCCCCAGTGGCAGCAACGCAAAAATCCCGGTAGCCGGGATCACCGGCACCAATGGCAAGACCACTACTTCGCGTATGTTGGCCAGCATCATGAAAAGCGCTGGCTTCACTACCGGTATGACCTCAACCGATGGCGTCTATATCGATGGTCACTTGACGGTCAAGGGCGATATGACGGGGCCGACCGCAGCGCAGATCGTACTGCGCGATCCGAACGTTGATTTTGCCATTATGGAAACCGCGCGTGGCGGGATTGTGAAGCGCGGTCTGGGTTACAG
>JAHHOC010000208.1 GCA_018677115.1 Arenicella sp.
GATCTCGACATTGTGCTGACCCGGATCGGGGAATCACCCAGGCTATTGCGGAACGATCAGGCCACCGGTCACAATTGGATTCAGGTTCAGGTTGTTGATGATTTGGGCGCCCCGGCAATTGGCGCAGAAGTAGAAATTGTATCCTCCGCACAGCGGCAGCATGGTCGAATTGAGCCTACGCGTAGCTACCTGTCACAGGTTGAACCAGTGTTGAGCTTTGGAATCGGCTTTGCCGGTAAGGTAGACAGAGCGAATATCAAATGGGCCAATGGAACGACGCTGACAATCAACGATCCGGCGATCAATCAGCGCCACCTGATAGCGCCCGACTGAAGAGGCTCGGAATCAGGATGCATCGAAAGGCAACCGTCCCTGGCTTTGAGTGCGATAGCGATCGAGGTTTTCCTGCAGGCGCGAGCGATTGGCGGGCGCAATATCCGCTGGGGCCTCTTGTAGCAGGCGTTCCTGAAGCTGTACGGCTTCATTGAATTGCCCCAATGCTGCCCGGCACAGGGCCAGGGTTTCCCGGTGTTGCAGGGCCTTGCTTTTCTGCACAGCGCGCTGCGCAAGCTGGAGAGCAAGTTTGGGGTTGCGTATATTCGCATCGCCAGCCAATACCAGCAGCCGCGCCAGTGAGCCGATAAGCCGGGCTGATGCGGTTGCCTGTTCTGCACGGTCCTGTAACAGGCTCAGCGCCTTGGACCCGTTTCCGAGCATAAGTGCCACCCGCGCCGCTTCAAGGCGGGTAACATCATCGTCTTGCCATAATCCGATATGAACATCATACGTCGCCAGCGCCTGCTCTAAATCACGCACCCTGACAAAAGTGCGTGCCAGTTCCAGACCGGCTGCACGATTCCTTGGGTCAAGTTTGAGGGCATTGCCAAATGATGCGATAGCTTCATTTCCGTTCCCCCGCTGCAAGTGAACATGCCCGAGTGCATAATGTGCGCGGCCGCGGGTATTGTCATCTTTGGTTGCATCAAGCACACGCCGGATTTGCTTTGTCGCTTTGTCAAGTTGTCCCACCTCTGCCAGCACCACACCATATGCTAAGCCAACGCTGGCATCGAGTGGGTTAATCCTTGCCGCAGCAGCGAGTGCCGTTACTGCATCATCTGATCGGCCAAGTGCGATCAGGGTTTCTGCCCGCGAGATCGCCAGCTCGCCTGATTGGGGGTCCAGACTGAGCGCTGTATCGAAGCGCTTGAGTGCTTCTTCGGTACGACCTATGCGTGTCAGCAAGCTGGCCAGAGCAGCGTGAGCCTCCAGCATTCGTTCATCGATTTCAATTGCCTGCATAAGATGCTTTTCAGCATCAGCGTAGCGGGCGGTTTCGATTAGCAGCGCCGCCAGTTTGTGGTGAACGACGGCATTATCGTCGGCGAGCTCGAGTGCGCGCAGATAGGCGTTTTCTGCACCCTCAGTATCACCGGTCTTGGCCAACCCCATTCCGAGGCTCTGCCAAGAACGGGGATCATCAGGATGGTTCTGCGTCGCCCGGCGGAATTCCTCTACTGCCAGCGCGTAATTACCGTCAACGAGTGCCTGGGAACCTGCGTTCATGTTGGCCCACAATCCACCGATGCGCGCCGCTCCGCCGCTTATCTGGTCGAACAGGGGATCGGCAAACCCGGGTTCCCCGGTGCCGCGCCGGGCAAGGTAGGCTGCAGCCTTATCTCGATCACCGAGGTTGCGCCAGGCCAGACCCAGCAGGTAGTTGCTGCGGTCAGCGGACGGCTGTAATTCGAGCACCTTTTCCAATAAGCTGACAGCTTCCTTATAGTTGCCCGTGGCACTGGCCACACGCCCCAGCCCGAAAAGTGCTGCTGCACTTTGAGCGTCTACCACCAATACCTGCCGGTAAAGCTCGCGGGCCTTATCCATGTGCGCTTGCTCGAAGCGTACATTTCCCAGCCGTATAAGTGCCGGCAGGTCATCGTTGCGTAACTCCAGCACGCGTTCGAAGCCAGTTGCTGCCTGATCAAGATTTCCCGCTGCCTGGTGCATAAGGGCGAGGAAATAAATCCAGCGGACATCATTTGGCGCGAGACGCTTTGCATTTTCAATTGCGGCTTCGGCCGGGATCACTACGCCATTGCCGTAAGCAGTGAGTCCGTAGTTGGCATATGCTTCAGCTTTCGAGGCGGGCGTCGAATCAGCATCGGCAAGTTTGCTGTTTAATTCGCTCCAGCTAGCCTCAAGCAATGCAGCTACATCCGCCTCCATAGTTGCGGGATTCGGGTGTGGGATCTCACGCAGTGTTGCCGATGAACTTAACGGCGCTACAGCTGACTCGGTATTCAGTTGGTCGGCATCATCCTGCGAGCACGCACTCAGAAAAATTGCCGTCGCAGATATTAATAGTGCGACAAATAAAAATCTTGTTGGCATTATTGCTCCGCGGAAACCACCCGACCTGTTCCGCGAATGATTTCATGGTAGCGGAACATCTGCAGCGGACCGAATATTTCTCGCTCACCGTTGACCCAGTGCACGGTTACC
>JAHHOC010000138.1 GCA_018677115.1 Arenicella sp.
CGCACGTTCTGTGATGTGGGCCAGCGGCAAATAAGACAGCACCCGCGGTTCAACATCGTGCTCCATTAAACTAACCGTGGCCAAAGCTCCGTACATTATATTGCGATAGGTCAACACCACCCCCTTGGGTGTACCGGTTGAACCGGAAGTGTAGCTGATCGAAAACATGTCATCCTTATCAGCCAGCGATGGTGCTGATTTTGAGTCATTGCGCTCTATCAGGTCGCGCATCTGATACTGACACGACACGGTTTGGTAGGGCATGGCTATAGTAATCAGCGACGCAGGGATAGCTTTTTCAGCTGCTGCATAATCGGCCAGCTTGCCAACGATCACTGCCTTGGCCTCACTGTGCTCAATCACGAAGCTTATGGTTTCCTCGCCGGCAGTAAAGTAAATTGGCACCGACACCAGGCCGGCAGCCTGGAGGGCGAAATCGGCAATAAACCACTCGGCACAATTTTCGGAAAGAATCACAACCTTGTCGCCGGGCTGCAGCCCCAGTTCGGCATAGCCCGCGGCGAGTCGCATCACCCGGTCGTAAGTCTCGGACCAGGTATATTCGTGGTAATCGCCGTTTACTGGTTGCCGGAGATATACTTTTTCAGGTTTTTCCTTAGCCCATTTAGCCAACATTTCGATTGGCAGCGAAGAATGCTCTGTATCAATACTCATATTGTTAATATTCCTGAATTAGTGAATGCCAATCGGTTAAGCGCCAGTCTTAACTTCAATTTTCTGCGCGATCAAACTCTTCCATTTAGCAGGTCCGGTCGAATGTACCGATTCACCACGGGTATCAACGGCAACCGTTACCGGCATATCTTTAACTTCAAATTCGTGGATTGCCTCCATGCCAAGCTCTGGAAAAGCGACCACGCGGGAGTTGGTAATAGCTTTCGACACCAGATAAGCCGCTCCGCCCACGGCCATCAGGTATACCGCTTTGTGCCTGGCTATCGATTCGATTGTTGCCGGTCCACGCTCGGCTTTGCCAATCATGCCGATCAGGCCGGTTTTGTCCAACATCATATCGGTGAATTTATCCATGCGGGTAGCGGTGGTCGGACCAGCAGGCCCGACGGCTTCGTCACGCACTGCATCGACGGGACCGACGTAGTATATAAAGCGATTGGTGAAATCGACACCCTGCGGCAAACCTTCACCGCTTTCCAGCAAAGCTTGAATGCGCTTATGCGCTGCATCACGCCCGGTCAATAGTTTGCCCGACAATAGCAATGTCTCGCCCGGCTTCCAGTCCAGCATTTCCTGCTTACTCAGCTTATCCAGATTCACCGAACGGGCACTGGGACCTACATCCCAGGTGATCTCAGGCCAATCACTCAAACTTGGCAATTTCTGCAGCGCGGGACCATTTCCGTCCAGCACAAAATGTGCATGCCGTGTGGCGGCACAGTTCGGAATCATAGTGACCGGTTTGGAAGCCGCGTGAGTTGGGTAATCTTTAATCTTTACATCCAGCACGGTGGTGAGTCCGCCGAGCCCCTGAGCTCCGATCCCCAACTGGTTTACTTTTTCATACAATTCGAGGCGTAACTCCTCCAAGCGATTGGTGGCACCGCGCGCCTGCAATTGTTGGATATCAACCGGCTCCATCAGCACTTCCTTGGCCAGCATAGCTGATTTTTCTGCAGTGCCCCCCACACCAATGCCCAGCATTCCGGGTGGGCACCACCCGGCTCCCATGGTCGGCACCGTTGCCAGCACCCAATCCACCAGCGAATCGCTCGGGTTAAGCATCACCATCTTGGATTTATTCTCCGAGCCACCGCCTTTCGCCGCCAGGTCCACTTCCACGCGGTCTCCCTCGACAACTTCGTAGTGGATAACCGCCGGCGTATTATCGCCGGTATTTTTTCGTGCCCCTAACGGATCATCGAGAATCGATGCCCGCAATATATTGTCCGGGTGCAGATAAGCCCGCCTGACTCCCTCGTTGATCATATCTGATACCGACATATCGGCATCCCATTTGACATCCATGCCGATCTTGACAAACACCACGACGATCCCGGTATCCTGGCAAATCGGTCTGCGCCCTTCAGCGCACATGCGCGAATTGATAAGTATTTGCGCCATCGCGTCCTTCGCCGCCTGCGACTGTTCTTGCTGATACGCCTGATACATAGCGTCAACAAAGTCCTTGGGATGGTAATAAGAAATAAATTGCAGCGCGTCAGCTATGCTGTCAATCAAGTCGTCCTGCTTAATGCTGCTCATAGTAAATTAAAGTAGATTATAGGTTTTACCGCTAAGGCATTGTAAGTTTGGTGCTGGCACCTTGCCCGACACCAAGATTCCACGCTATTATATCCTGCTTTGCGACACATTTTGCATACCTAATTTTAGCTGTCTGAAGTTGGCTGAATGTGATTGTGCGATAACAACAATAAAATGCGAACGTCCAACTTTCTACTTGCTACTCTCAAAGAGACGCCAGCCGATGCCGAGATTGCCAGTCATCGGTTGATGTTGCGTGCCGGCATGGTTCGCAAAGTTGCGGCCGGCATCTATAACTGGTTACCGATGGGCCTGCGCGTCATGCGCAAGGTGGAACAGGTGGTACGTGAGGAAATGAATCGGGCCGGTGCGCAGGAAATTCTGATGCCGGCAGTGCAGCCTGCCGAACTGTGGCAACAATCCGGGCGCTGGGAAATGTATGGTGGGGAATTGTTGCGCATGCAGGACCGCCACCAGCGGGATTTCTGTTTTGGCCCGACGCACGAGGAAGTGATCACTTCCCTCGTCAGTAGTGAAATACGCAGTTACAAACAACTTCCTGCCAATTTCTACCAGATACAGACTAAATTCCGTGATGAACGGCGGCCGCGCTTTGGCGTTATGCGGGCCCGTGAATTTGTAATGAAAGATGCCTATTCGTTTCATCTTGACCAGGCCAGCCTGCAGCAAACTTATGATTTGATGCACCAGACCTACTCTAGAATATTCTCCCGATTAGGCCTGGGCTTTAGAGCTGTCGAGGCAGACACCGGTAGCATTGGTGGCAGCACATCGCACGAGTTCCATGTACTCGCAGACTCCGGGGAAGACGCAATCGCATCCTGCGACAAGTACCATTATGCGGCAAACGTTGAGCTGGCTGAAGCTCTGGCTGTAGGTGGAGAGCGCCCCGCTGCCAGTGAGCAATTGACAACAGTTGCTACACCCGGCCAGCGCACCATTGCTGCGATTTGCGATTTCCTTGATCTGCCGGTTGAAAAGACCATTAAAACCTTGCTGGTGCAAGGTGCTGAAACACCCGCCGTAGCCCTGGTTTTGCGCGGCGATCATGAGCTAAATGAACTGAAAGCAGAAAAACACCCTGCTGTGGCTACGCCGTTACAGTGGCTGGGCGAGGACGAGGTAAGCAATGCGGTAAATTGCGGGGTTGGCTCCATTGGCGTTGTCGGTCTCGATGTGCCGGTGATTGCAGACCGGTCTGCGGTCAATCTGGCTGATTTTGTTTGCGGCGCCAACCAGGATGATGTCCATTTTACCGGGGTAAACTGGGGCCGAGATTGTGCTGAGCCTGAGGTGTTTGATTTGCGCAAAGTACAGGACGGCGATATTTGCGCCAGAGCTGGTAGCGACACCAGCGACGAAGCCAGGTTAACTATCAGGCGCGGCATAGAGGTGGGTCATATCTTTCAGCTCGGCACTAAATACAGCGACGCCTTAAATGCTACCTGCCTTGACAGCAACGGCAAAGCGACATTGATGCCGATGGGTTGTTATGGCATAGGCATCACCCGTATCGTGGCTGCGGCTATTGAGCAGAACAACGACAGTCGGGGTATCCTGTGGCCAGAAAATATGGCGCCCTTCGAGGTGGTTATTACACCTGTCGCGTATCACAAATCCGCGCAGGTCAAGCAGGTTTGTGATGCGCTATATGAGCAACTGAGCAACTCTGGAATTGAAGTACTGCTGGATGATCGCAATGAACGGCCGGGGATCATGTTTGCCGACGCCGATTTGATCGGAATTCCACATAGAGTTGTGATCGGAGAAAAAAGTCTCAGCAAAGGCCAAGTGGAGTATAAATTCCGGCAAGCTGATGACGCTGAGCAACTTACTGAAAAAGAATTAGTAGAAAAATTGCTGTCACAGTCATCCTCGGTTCACCAACAGGCGTGTACGGCATGATTCGCGTCCACATTTTAGCGGCCATGATGTGCTGTTTACTTAGCGCAGGCATCACACATGCCCAGAATATAGATCCCGCACTGATTCAGGCATTACAACAGGCTAC
>JAHHOC010000224.1 GCA_018677115.1 Arenicella sp.
GCACCGCGGCACGTTGAGATACAGGTTTTCGCTGACAGTGCTGGCAACACGGTGCACCTTGGTGAACGCGACTGTTCGGTACAGCGCCGCCACCAGAAGGTGGTGGAAGAGGCACCTTGCCCGGTTATGACTCCGGAACTGCGCGAAAAAATGGGTGCTGCCGCGGTTGTCGCGGCCAAAAGCATTGATTATCTGGGTGCCGGTACGGTTGAGTTTCTGCTCGATTCTGAAGGCGCGTTTTATTTCCTTGAAATGAATACCCGCCTGCAGGTGGAGCACCCGGTCACCGAGTTGGTCACCGGCCTTGATCTGGTGGCGCTGCAACTGCAGGTTGCGCAGGGCGAACCGTTGGGTCTGAGTCAACAGGATGTCTCGTTGTCAGGGCATGCTATCGAAGTGCGCTTATATTCTGAAGATCCGTCGCAGGGATTCCTGCCGACTTCCGGCACTATTGAACTCTGGAAACCGGCCAATGGTGCAGGCGTTCGTGTGGATGCCGGTGTCTGTAGCGGGCAGGAAATTTCGCCATTTTATGACCCGATGGTGGCCAAGGTCATTGCCAGCGGCCCCACCCGGGAAGTTGCACGTCGCAGGCTGATCAAGGCGCTGGATGAAACCCTGCTTTACGGAGTGAAAAGTAATAAGTCGTTTCTGATCGCCTGCCTGCAGAAACCAGCCTTCATTAATGGCACAGCCACCACAGCTTTTATTGGCGAGGAATTTGATGATGACGGTCTAGCCGAGTCGGTACCCAATTTTGCCGAGGCAGCGGTTGCGGCCGTACTGGATATCGCGTGTGATTTCGAACAGCATTATTCACAGGCGGTTGATGTGAGCCCAGTTTTACGCGATTGGTCGAGTGCCGGTGCCCTGGTTTCGCAGCGCTGTTACATCTTTGGCGACGAAAGTTATGCGCTCAGTATCAGTCCGCTGGCATCTGCAGCCCGTCGCGCCTACCGTGTGAGTGATGGGGATACCGCGGTTGAAATTGAAATCCTGGAATTCAGGGCCGACAGCGCCTGTGTGCTGATGGATGGCGATCAGCACAATGTGTTTTATGCCCGCACCCCGTCCGGTGGTATTACTGTGTCTTTTGCCGGTCACAGTGCTCAGTTTATTGATCAAAATCAACTTGCCGGCGCAGTAGGCGAAACAGCAGGCGGTGGTCAGGTTATCGCGCCGATGCATGGCACGGTGCTCGAATTGCTGGTTGAAAGCGGGCAGCGGGTCACCCAGGGGCAAGGCCTGCTGGTGCTGGAAGCGATGAAGATGCAGCATGAGATCGTGGCAGCAGCCGACGGTACGGTTGGTGAAGTATTCGCCAGCAGTGGAGCGCAGGTCGCCGCAGATCAGTTGCTGGTTGAAATTGATGTTGACGACTAATCTGCACAACAAGCTGCGGGGCCTCTGCCTGATTCCGTCTGCGGAAGTCAGCCATAATACATCTGCCAGGTCTGGCGAATAATTGCGCTAACGCAAAATAGATTTCAATTAACAGTGGAAGCAAAATTCTATGGAACTAAAAGATAAGAATGTTGTAATTACCGGAGCTGCGGGGGGTATCGGCGCCGCTATGTGCCGTTTATTCGCCGCCCAGGGCGCCAAGCTGGTGGTGGCTGATCTGGATGGGCCAGCCGCTGCAAAGCTCGCCGATGAAATAGGTGGCGTCGGTGTGCAGTGCGATGTCAGCGACGAACAAAATATCATTGACCTGGTGGAACGGGCCGAGCGGGCGCATGGCCAGGTTGACCTGCACATCTCCAATGCCGGTTTCGCATCCGGTGACGTGACTCATGCTGCTTCCGCAAGCAATGAGACCTGGCAAAGGAACTGGGATGTGCATGTCATGTCGCATGTCTGGGCAGCGCGCGCCCTGTTGCCGAAAATGCTCGAGCGCGGCGACGGATATCTGCTCAATATTGCGTCTGCAGCTGGCTTGCTCTCGCAAATTTCCGATGCTGCCTATACCGCGACCAAACATGCAGCGGTCGCGTTTGCTGAATCGCTGGCCATCAGCCATGCTGATCAGGGAATCAAGGTGTCGGTAGTTTGTCCCCAGTATGTGGCCACCAATATATTAGGCCTGATGTCCGATCCGAAGCAGGCCGAAAAAATCCCCGGTGTGCTGTCAGCGGAGCAATGTGCCGCAGTGATTCTGCAGGGCATAGAGAAGGAGCAGTTCCTGATTCTGCCGCACCCTGAGGTTGGCGTGTTTATGGAGCGCCGTGGTGCAGATGTAGAGCGTTGGCTGGGTGGTATGCGCCGCTACCGCGCGACTCTGGCAGACGAATCCGGCAATATTGATTTAAGTAAAATATTTGCACCCTGAGCCGAA
>JAHHOC010000232.1 GCA_018677115.1 Arenicella sp.
GTACTCAGGTGCTGATTGATACCGGTTACCCCCGATTTGCAGAGAGCCATTTGCTGCCCCAGTTGCGGCAACAGCTGCAAACGCATGGCGCCTCCGGACTGGATGCGGTAGTTATCACCCATGCCCACAAGAACCACTATGGCGCGCTGCGCCTCCTCTCCGAACAGGTATCAATAGGGCGGGTCTATTTTACACCGCCCGATGCCGTTCCCTGTCGCGCCGAAATTCGCCGCTCACGCTGCGACCGGGAAGATGTGCTGGAGACACTGAAAATCCTTGAATCAAGTAGCGAGGTTAAGTCGATTGAGGCCGGCACGGTGGTGCATGCTGACGGCAACAGCGGGGCGCTACTGAAAATCATCCACCAGGCGCAATCGATTCATGACCCCGCATACCAGGCGCTGGCCGAAGACCTGCAAGGGTTCACTGTTAACGATTCCAGCGCCGTTTTGCGCTTCGACTATGGCGCCAGTTCGGTTCTTTTTGCCGGCGATATTGGTCCCAGTACCGGCCTTGTACTGGCGCAGGACAATGACATTAATCTGCAGGCAGATTTACTTGCAGCACCACATCATGGCGTTAATCCGCTGCCGGGCGAGGGCTTTTTCGCCCGGGTTGCGCCCCAGGCCATGGTTGTTTCAGTGTCCCCCGGCGTGTGGCGAACCGGCCGGGGCAAGTGGCTGGGCGACTATGCAGCAGAAAATAATATCGCGATGTACAGGCCCGCCAACGCGACAGCGCTGGTCACTGAGTTACTGCCAACGGCTTTTAAAATAAATGCTGAACCGTTTAACTAATATGCATCGATGGAGCATCGGTGCATTACTGGCGCTTGTTGTTCTGGTACTGATCTATTTCGTGGCCCAGAGTGCTGGCCGTAGCCTGCCCGAGCCCAAATTACTGCGTACCATCAGCGACGGGCTTCGCCATCCGACAGAAATGATCTATACCAATGGCGAATTCTGGTTGGCCCAGTTGCGGGATTCCCAGTTGTACACGCTGTCGGATGTTGCCGGGGAGCTGAAGCCGGTTGACAGTGTGGCACCTATTGCTTCGCCGCATTTCATGGCGGCTGACAAGCGCGGTGTGTATATCAGTGAGGGCCGAGGGGATTCGATCCGGTTTTATGCCTTTGACGGCTCAGCGAATGGCGAGGCGGTGGATGTTGGCCTGACGCTGAACCGCCCCCATGGGCTGTGTATCGATAAAGCCGGCTGGCTGTATATCGCCGACTCAGTGAACTCCCGTCTGTTGCGCCATCACCTGCGGGACGGTACCACACAGGTGTTTGCAGACCACGCCAGGCGGATTGCCTATGGCCGGCAAATATTATGCCGTGATGATGGGCTGTGGCTGTCGAACTCCTATGAGAAAGCGTTTCCCCTCAACCCGGGTCAGGGCGGAAATGTACTGAGGATAACCGACTTTGACAGCGGCGAGAGTGAGGTCATTTTGGCCTTCCCGGGCGGCAACGTCACCGGCCTGACGATCCTCGATGACCGTCTGCTGCTGGTCGGTCGCTGGTGGCCGGTGAGAGATATACAGCAGTTTGATTTGCGCGAACAGCGGCTACTCGAACCGTTGTTTGCCAGTAATATAGAACTGGATGCGCCCTACGGTATGTTTGCAGATCACGCAAAACGACGCTTGTACATCACATTCCTCGGCGTTCACCCAAAACGATCACCCGGCAGCCAGGGCGTTATCCAGGAATGGCGGTTTTAAGGCTGTCGATCCTCTCCGTCATCGCCAGCCCAAGGTGTGGGGAACCTGCCTAACCGGGGGTCGGCCTCTCTGCGATCTAAAATCCCGCATGCCTTGAATTGTGCGAATAAAGGCGCATCATTGCCTGATGACCCTGTTAGCCCTCTATCATTCCGAAAGTCCCGCGAAATGCAATGAGTTCAGTTTTGTGCTGAGTGCAGTAGGCCTTGAGAGTGAGGTGGTTGACTATGACAATCGATTTTATCTGGTAATCGAGGAACAACACGCTGCTGAGGCCTATCAACACCTGAAAGCCTACGTCGCAGAAAACACCGAAAAAGAGGTTATTGACGAACCCCTGAGACCCCTATCCACAGGTTTTGCAGGTGCCTATCTTTATGGATTGATCCTGTTAATGATCGGCGCGCTGAAAAGCACCAATGCATTTAATTTGTATTGGCAGAGCAATGGTCTGGCGCATTCCGTGAAGATAATGCAGGGCGAGTGGTGGCGCACAATCACCGCACTCGGTTTGCACGCAGATGCGGCTCACCTTGCGGGCAATATCGGTTTTGGCGCTCTGTTTGGCATTCTGGTGTCGCAGTATATTGGCAGCGGTGCTGCGTGGTTTACCATTTTGATTGCGGGCGCGCTGGGCAACGGCCTGAATGCTTATCTTTATCAAACCATTCACCTTTCGATCGGCGCATCCACCATGGTATTTGCTGCCCTCGGTATTCTGGGCGTGTTCGCGCTAAGTGACCGGCATGCCTATACCCAACGCGGTATGCGCAGGTGGGTGCCTTTTTTCGCAACATTTGCCCTGCTCGGCTTTATCGGTGCGGGTGGCGAGCGCACCGACATTATGGCGCATCTCTCCGGTTACCTCTGCGGTTGCCTTAGCGGTGTGGCATGGATGTACGTGTTAAGCCGTGATGATGTCACTATTCCAGCGCAAAGCACCTTTGCTGCTCTGACGATCGGGCTGGTGGGATTGGCCTGGTCGCTGGCGTTGTAGTTTATTTCCAGCTCCTGTAGTTCAGACTACTGCAATCCCAGAATAGTTAGCTGCTAAACTCTGGTCTGGTTTTTTTCATAGTTTGCTGCACGGTTACACCATGCCTGACCTGTTTGATTTCGATGCCCTGATTGATCGCACTGATAGCGACTCGATAAAGTGGGATCGGTATAAAGGAAAAGACATCCTGCCGCTGTGGGTAGCTGATACTGATTTTAAGGCGCCACCTGCAGTTATCGAAGCCCTGCGAACACGCGTCGAGCACGGTGTGTTTGGTTATACCCACGTACCCGAAAGGTTGATTGAACTTGTGGTTGAGCGCATGCAGCGGCTTTACGGCTGGCAGATTGAAGCCGAGTGGATAGTCTGGGTGCCGGGTGTGGTGAGTGCGCTTAATCTGGCCTGCCGCAGCGTTGGCGATGGTCCGGTGATGGTGCCGTCTGTTATCTATCCCCATTTTCCCGAGGCGCCACTGCAAATCGACCGTGAACCGCAACCTATCCCCGTGGTTCAAAACAACAAGCGTTGGGTTATTG
>JAHHOC010000250.1 GCA_018677115.1 Arenicella sp.
CAAGGTGATGATTGACAGAGGCTGTCGTGTGGGCAGAAATGCATCGCTGAATTCAGTGATTCTGAACCGCGATGTTTTCCTTGAGAAAAACACGGTGCTGAACAACACTATCGTCATGCCCGATTCGGTGATCAGTGATAAGTCTCCAATCAATAACGCTATAGTGCATCACAATAAGGTTTATCAGCTTGTCGCCTGATAGTTGGGCTAGCAATTTTCTTCGCGCTTTTATAGTTGTTCGATGGAAATGCGCTTTTATGCGCTGCAGGTGGTCACAGGCCTGATTGACGATTTAATCGAATCGCCCCAATTATGACGCGCCGTTTAAATACGGTAACATATTGAAAAGTATATAAAATATGATGTTTTTGATGGGTGGGCGGTTTCCTGGACAGCGTCACCAGACCTTGTGCCATTGTCCCGAACTGTAAAATTCCTCGTCCCTCATATTGCTGTTGGCTTGTTCGTTGGCAAAATGTTTTTTCAGCTTCTGCGCACGTGCGTCTATCGCCGCCAGATTCAATTTCCTCAGTTCGGCAGCTGACAGGCCGGCACCGATCAATGCAGTCTTGACCTCGTCTATTTGCCAGTTCCTCAGGCGCTTGCCAAACGCCAGACTGATAGCCTGCACTTTCAATTTATCCAACTTGCAGAACCGGTTGCGCACAGAGCGGTTGTTGTGAAATGCCCGTGAGTGATCGATGGCCCAGAGTTTGCCCCGGTAGGTCTGCTGCTGATCCACCGGAACATCGATATTCTCGACGCGCGGATTCATATCAATCAGCAGATTGCCGGCATGCCGGTCAACATTACCAATGATGCAATCAAACGCCTGGATTTCACTCACCTGTAGCTTTCGTATCGAAGCATCACCCGGGTAATCTACTTTTGCTTGCACCAGCTTGTGCCAAACCTCTGAGTTTTCGATCCATATCTGCAGGGTCCCGCGGTTCAGGTTTTTGCTTCTTTTCAGGCCCTGGGAGGAAAGTGGTATCTCGCGCATTACCGTGATTGGGATAACATTCATACCCAGGTACCTCGAGATCACATAGGCGGCCAGTTCATTGTAGAAGGCATCGAAGTATTTGTACCTATCACCGCTGTGGATCATGTTTACCACCCGATCGCGGAATGCGGCGCGAATCTGCAGCGGGCCTTTGCGCAGGCCAATGCGGCGGATTTGCATAATGCCTTCCTTCATGCTCAAGGCCTTGGCCACATCCTTAGACAGGTTTATTTCACCGTTATTGAGCAAATCCAGTATTACCTCTTCGTCCCGCACCAACTGCCATGACTCCGCATTTGCAGTCAGGCTCAGCAACAGCAACGCCGGCAGCAGGTATAGTATTTTCAGAATATACATTGGCGATTAGTTATTTTTGGCAACACGGATATTAGGCTGGCGATTACTTCACTTAATATACGAGTTGTTGAACTTGATCAATGACAGCATTTTCTGATTCCCGGGTAAGTGACGGAGATCAAGTTAAGACCGGAAATAATTGATACTCTGGCATATCAGGCACCAGCTAACTGATTAAATGAGCAACAGATTCACGTTCACAGAAAAACTGCTCTCGTACTTCACTCGGCTAAACCCGGGTGAGGGCGTTGCTGCGTGGCTGTTGATTGCCAACTCGTTTTTTCTGCTGTATTCCCACTATTTGCTTAAGGTTGTCAGGGAAACCCTGATATTAAGTGGGGGCACTGCGGTGGATAAAGCCATGGCCAATGCCTTATCCGCTATTGCTGTAGGCTTTGTAGTGTTTGTGTATACCGAGTTTTACAAGCGATACCGGAGTGAACTGCAGCGCTCGCTATTGTCAGTGTTGCTGAATGCATTTTTCTTCGTCAACATCATTCTGTTTGTTGCCCTGATCAGTGCTGATATCCGGACTCCGGTTATTTTCTATATCTGGCAAAGCGTTTACGGTGTTCTGGTAGTCTCGCATTTCTGGTCCTATTGCTCTGATCTGATGAACCAGAAAACCGGTCAGCGATTATTTCCGCTGATTATGGTGGGAGCCAGTCTGGGGGCATGGTCCGGCTCCGCCTCGGCCGAATGGTTCAATTCTTTCGGTATCAACGGGGTGATGATTGCGGCTTTATGCTGTTTATTGATTGCCACCTGGTTTTCGGTAGTGGCTGAACAGCGATTACCGCTGGGATCCAAGAACCTGGCCATCGCCAAAGATCAAGACCCGGCAGAATATTCGGTGTTTGCCGGGTTTGAGCTGGTTTTTCAAAAGCGCTATCTGTTGTATATCGCGCTGTTTGTATTGCTGATGAACTGGATTAATACCATGGGCGAGTTTATTTTTGCCTCCTTTGTCAAGGATGCCGCCAAGGCGGCCATGGCAGCGGACAGCAGCTTGATCGAAGACGACCTGATTACGCATTATTATTCAAGCTATTACAGCTGGATAAGCTTGTGTGGATTCCTGATGCAGGCCTTTTTGGTATCGCGCCTGTTCCTGTGGATCGGTGTGCAGGGTAGCTTGTTCGTGTTACCCGTGGTGATGATTGTGGGCTATGGCGTGCTCAGCCTTATTCCGTTGTTCGCGGTGGCGCGTATTTCCATGATTGCCGAGAACAGCACCAGTTATTCAATCGCTAACACCACCCGTGCGGCACTCTATCTGCCGCTGAGCCCGGAGGAAAAGTATCTCGGCAAAACCACCATTGACACGTTTTTCTGGCGGCTTGGTGACCTGATTCAGTATGTTGCCATAACCATCGGGATTAACTGGTTTGCCTGGAAAATCGCAGAATTCGTGTGGCTTAACCTCGCCTTATCTGTGGTGATGCTCTACGTCACCATGAAAATTTTCCGCTTGTATGAACAAAGAGACAGGGTCAATGAGACAGGTAACCCGCCGGTCATTAGGGGAGAAGTGCCCACCTTTGAACTGGTTTCGGGATGCGTCATGCGCGGCAGTATTCCGGAAGACCTGTTTTATGACCCGGACCCAGGTGATGCGCTGCGTTATCAACTTACCAAGTCTAACGGTGAGCAATTGCCGTCATGGATTCATTTTGATCCGCATAACCTGTTGGTCAGTTTTCACCCACCGGCAGGTGAATCCGGCAACATGGATTTGAAATTAAGAGTCTCGGATGTGGATGAGCTCGATTGCGAAACCGATATCCACGTCAGTTGGAAACAGGCCTAATCCAGCGGTTGCTCGGGGAAGGTCA
>JAHHOC010000145.1 GCA_018677115.1 Arenicella sp.
GCTCTATGTAAATCGTATCTACCATAATAGCCAGGTTATTGTAGGGCAGGAATTACTGAGTTCAAACGCTCCCGCAACACCCTGAGCACCTGGTTTGCAGTAGTGGTGCCTTGAAATTTTCGCAGCAATTCATGATCCACTGCGTTGAGCACACTAAGCTTATGAAGCAAGCTTTCGACCTGGTGTCGATGACTGACGCTGAGGTGCAAATGATCTACCCCCGGAGAAGCAGGCAGTGTCGAAAACGATGTCGACGACAAATCGAATAAATGGCTCGCAAATTTACTGATTGCAGGTGCATGAGCAAAAATAAGGTCGGAAATACCCTGGGCCGTCAGCTGCTCAGGATCGCGTAGCTGGTTGTCCGATACAACTTTCAAACTCTGTACCAACTCGGGGCTGCTTGAGCGGAGTGCTGCGGTGAAAAATGCCGAGCCCTCCATATCTACCAGGGCGGATTGCGGATAGTCGGTGCAGGGTTTGTTGTAACTTTTCAATGGTCGACTGACTCCGTCGTAGGGAACAACCAGTGGCGGATAATGCCGCCGGGTAGATTCTGGATCGCTAACACAGTGCACCAGCACCAGCTGACCTAGATCGAGATTTTGGTGGCCTGCGATGCCGATATTCAGCCAGGCATTGTTATCGCAAACTTCAATCTCCTGCAACCAGTTAATCGCCGACAGCATATTTTCTGCACCCACTCCGCTAATCAGCAAATTCACCGGGCGTCCATCAAGGTCCCCACAAAATCTCGCGTAGGGAGCATGGTTTATTTTTTGAAGTCGCAGCAGGTCAGTCATGGGCTTGGCTTCACAGCCCAGCGCACATACTAGATTCAGCTGGCTGCCTGACTCAGGCTTAATTATAGTCAAAACTACTGGCAGCGGATTGCCATTGCCGAATCTTGTGCTGGCAGTGTTGCACTAATTCTCCATTGCCGTGCTTGACGGCGCCCTTTAACAGAATTTCAATTTTAGTCATCAACATTGCGTAGGCAGCTGAGTATTGATCCGCAGTCAAGCGAGTGTCGAGAATTTTCTCCAGCGCCCGCACGCGAAAGCGGTCCATGCCCCAGTATTGTCTGGACAGTTGGTCTGGATGTCCGCCATATTTATAAATACAGGCCTGCTCCACATAAGCCACCGCATAGCGGGCACAGATCCTTAGCCAAAGATCATAGTCTTCACAGGCAGGTAAAGTTTCATCAAACAGTCCCACTTCGCCGAGCACGTCTCTATGGATGATGACGGAAGATGGCGACAGTGCGCATAATGGCAGACAGTACTCGAAAATTTTGCCACCCCGCTTGCGATGCTTGTTCATCTGGTTCACGCGTACACCATTGCGAATCCAGATTTCCTCGGTGTGACAAATCGACAGTCCACTCTCCGCCAAAAGTCTGCTTTGCTCGCTCAGCTTGTGGGGCATCCATTCGTCGTCGGAGTCCAAAAATGCTATCCAGTCACCATGCGCCGCCCTGATTCCTGCATTGCGGGCAGCACTGACGCCGCTATTTGCCTGGGTGATATAACGCACCTGCGGAAACTGCTTGGCAACTATCGTAGCAGTTTCGTCATCAGACCCATCATCAATCACCAGTACCTCAATAGCATTGCCCTGCTGCAGCCAGGATTGCGCGTAAACAGACCGCAACGCACGCGGCAGAAGCTCGGCGCGGTTATAGCTGGGTATGACTACTGAGACCTGCAAAACGGGTATATATTAATAGCTCCAATGTGCCTGAACAAACTTAACAGAGCACGGAGAAAGTGTTAGGTTTACCTTATAACTAACTGATTTACTTTATCTTATTTTATATTTAGGTGTGAATACCACCACAACTGTTGCAAAAAACACACAAAACGCCGACTATGCGTCTGTTTGGTTAACAGTCGGTTAAAAGACCGGCTCCTGGGAAGCCGAACCCTATAATGTGAAGCATGAAATGTAAATGAGTATTTATTTTCATAACTCTCTCTTCTTTTTGTTAATTTATCGCCGCCCTAAAAAGCGGCGATTTTTTTGCCTGCAAGGATGCAGGTACATCGCGGTCGCATGGATGCGAAAGAGCGATGCGCCGGACCCTCAGCAAGCACGCGGCAGCGATGCGCCGAACCCGGAGCAAGTACGCGGCAGCAATATGCTGTCGCAGGTACATCGCGGTCGCACGGAGGCGAAACAGCGATGCGCCGAACCCAGCTACATCATAAAAGCAAGTACGCCACAGCAAGACAGCTATTCAGTACCATCGCGAGAGCAAAGACGCGTCAGCGATGCGCCGTATAACATTTAGCGCAAGTCAATCCAACAAATGCTCAACAGCAGCGCGTTCCTCACGTAGTTCGTCCTCGGTCACATCCATGCGGCCGCGGCTGAAGTCAGAAATCTCCAAACCCTGAACTATCTGGTACTTGCCATCAGCACAGGTTACCGGGTAGGAATAAATAATACCGGGCTCAATGGCATAACTGCCGTCACTGGGAATAGCCATGCTAACCCAATCGCCAGAATCGGTACCTAAAGCCCAGGTTCTCATATGATCTATTGCCGCGGCGGCGGCGGACGCTGCACTGGAGGCACCCCGGGCTTTGATGATCGCAGCCCCACGCTCCTGTACAGTGGGAATAAAATTACTCTCTAACCAGCTTTGATCAAGTATGTCTGTGGCGGCTTTACCATTGATTGTGGCGTGAGAAATGTCAGGATACTGGGTATTGGAATGGTTGCCCCAGATGGTGACGCGCCTGATGTCAGTAGTCTGGCAATTGGTTTTCTCCGCTATTTGACTGAGCGCCCGATTGTGATCCAGCCGGGTCATGGCGGTAAATTGCTTTTGATCAATATCGGGTGCATTAGCGGCAGTAATCAGGGCATTGGTGTTGGCCGGGTTACCAACTACCAGTACTTTAATGTCGCGGCTGGCAACCTTGTTTATCGATTTGCCCTGCACTGAGAATATTGCCGCATTTGCCTCCAGCAAATCCTTACGTTCCATGCCGGGCCCGCGAGGACGTGCGCCAACCAGCAAGGCGTAGTCCGTGTCAGTGAAGGCTACATCCGGGTCATCGGTAATAACAACGTCCTGCAGCAGGGGAAAAGCACAATCCTTGAGTTCCATCACTACACCTTCCAGAGCACCCATTGCCGGAGTAATCTCGAGCAACTGAAGTATAACTGGCTGATCCTGCCCGAGCATCGATCCGGAGGCAATGCGGAATAAGAGTGCGTAACTGATCTGACCTGCGGCGCCGGTCACGGTGACCCTGACTGCTTTTTTCATTTGAAGTGTCTCCTGT
>JAHHOC010000258.1 GCA_018677115.1 Arenicella sp.
TCCGCTACCACCTTCGAGGGCCGCAATACGTTGTTCCAGTACTGCCACGGTTGGATTCGAAATGCGGCTGTAAATATGGCCGCCCTGCTCCACATTGAACAGCGACGATGCGTCACTCACGCTGTCAAACACATAGGAAGTGGTCTGGTATATCGGCACCGCGCGCGAACCGAAATCGCTTTCTGGAACGTAGCCACTATGTAAAGCAACTGTATCAGGATGATAATAAGAGGATCGACTCATAGTGAATGTCCGGCTAATGGTTATTGGTATTAAAACGCTGGCCAGCCGGCAAATTATGCCTGCAGGCTATCTTTGGAAAATGGCAAGTCGACGATTTTACCTTGTTGACCGGCAATCTCCACCTGGCTGCGGCCGGCAAGCCATGATTTCTGCACGATTGCCATCGCCAGATGTTTTTTATAACGCGGCGACCAGGTTTGTGATCGAATCTCACCGGTTACACGATCACCGTCGAGCACATCAAAACCGCCGATTGTGTTGGCTACCGAGGAAAAATCCACCGGATTGTCAAAAACTATACCAACGTATTGCCGCGTCTGCCTATCGGCCATCGCTCTTAAAGCCGGCAAGCTGAGGCTTTCTATATCCGCATTCAGGTCAATGAAGGCGTCCAGACCACATTCAAACAGATTTTCCTGTTCTGTCATATCCGAGCCATACGATAATAACCCCGCCTCGATCCGCTCAATGCCATTCGGGCATCCGGCCCGCACATTGAGATCCGTGCCCTGGGAAAATAACTCATCCCATAGAGGTTCAGCCAGTGACGTGTCATGCACATAAATCTCAAATCCGCCCTGCTTACTCCAGCCAGAGCGGGCAACATAAAAATCAACGCCGTTGAAAGCCAGCATCATGCCGCGGAAGAACCGAATTGAACGGATTTCCTCACCAAACACGCGGGCCATTAAATCATCCGCTTTTGGCCCCTGCACAGCCAGTGGAAACACGTCTGGTTCAAATACTTCGACATCAAAACCATAGCCCTGCGCCAGGCCCTGACCCCATAATCTTATGTCGCTGTCAGCCAATGAAATCCACCATCGATCCTGCGCCAGCTTAATCACGATCGGGTCGTTAAGGACCCGGCCTGCACTATCACACATGGGAGCGTATTTGCCTTGCAATAATTGCTGCTTGCTCAAATCCCTGGGTGTCATTAACTGCACCAGTCTTGCCGAATCCGGACCGCGAACTTCCACCTGGCGCTCGGCACTCACGTCCCACACCTGTACATGTTCACACAAGTGCCAATAGTCGGCTTCTGCGGACTCAAAAACGGCAGGTAACAACATGTGGTTATAAACCGTGTAGGCCTTGACACCGGCCTGTTCGACGCGCCGCGTGAAAGGGGTGACCCGCACCCGTTTGGTAATACCTAGTTTTTTATCTGACATAGAGACTCATTCCTGCAAGGTGCGACAGATAGCGTGCCAATATAAAAATTATAGATTAACCAAGGGCGCTGAATTGCCCGCTAAGCGAAGTGAAATAGCGCATTTAAACTGAAAAACCGCCAAGTTTCGTCTCCAGGTATTCGTGCAGGCCCTGGCGCGCACCTTCACGCCCCATGCCACTTATATTCATACCACCAAAAGGCGCCGCCGCACTGGTGGGATTGATATCGTTGATACCTATAATGCCAAAGTTCAACGCCTCGAAGGATCGTATGGCACGCGACAGATTTTGCGTATAAACATACGCAGCCAGACCGTAATCGGTGTCATTAGCCATATCTATGGCCTGCTCCACAGTGTCAAAAGCAATTACTGCAGCTACCGGCCCAAAGGTTTCTTCGCGGTAAATGACCATCTCTGGGGTAACTCCGCTAATCAGGGTCGGTGCATAAAAGTGACCTGCAGCTAAATTGTCCTCCACCAACCGCTGACCGCCCAGATGTAAAGTCGCGCCCCTGTTAATGGCGTCCTGCACCTGATCGTCAACTTTTTCGACAGCCGCCTGATTCACTAACGGCCCGATTGACACGCCTTCGGTCAAGCCGTCGCCGGCCTGCATGGTGGCGATCCTTGCTGACAGTGTTTGCACAAAGGGTTCCAATATCGACCTTTGCACCAGAATTCGGTTTGGGCTGATGCAGGCCTGGCCAGTATTTAAAAACTTGACCAGTGCGGCACCTTTGGCTGCGTGTGCTGGGTCAGCATCATCAAATACAATAAAGGGCGCATGACCACCGAGTTCCATCGACACTCTCTTCAGCTGCGGTGCCGCATCCTGCGCCAATTTCCTGCCCACCGCAGTGGAGCCGGTGAAGGTTAGTTTCTTGACCAGCGGGTTGGTGCAGAATTCCTCACCCACCGGTTGCGGAGTTGAGGTGGTCACTAAATTCGCCACACCGGCCGGCACACCGGCCTCATGTAAAATCTCAAATACTGCCTGTGCACACAACGGCGTATCCTCTGCGGGCTTGACAACAATGGTACACCCCGCGGCAAGTGCAGGTGCAACTTTGCGGGTGATCATTGACACCGGATAATTCCACGGCGTTACCGCTGCCACTACGCCAATCGGCTGGTAACGGACCATAAATCGCTGATCCTCTCGGGCAGATGGAATGGTTTCACCATAAAGTCGTTTGGCTTCTTCGGCATACCACTTGAGAAAATCGGCACCATACTGCACTTCATTCAAGGCCGCTTTCAAGGGCTTGCCCTGCTCGCGGGACATCAATTCGGCGAGCGCTTGCCGGCCTTCGATCATCAGGCGATGTGCTTCCTCTAGAATTGCTGCACGCGCATAAGCAGTGCGACCTGCCCAGTCTGCAAATGCGGCAGATGCGGCGTCAATGGCGACAGCTGCATGCTGGCGATCACCATCGGCAACTTCACCAATTTGCGCTCCGCTGGCTGGATTGAAAACAGCAAAACTATTTGCAGTACTCAGCCATTCTCCATTGATATACATTGATGTGCCCCGCCGGCCGATCAGAAATCGCCTTCCGCCAGCGCCATGGTTGATTCGCTGCCAGCATTGATTGCCGCGGCATAGGAAAGGTAGCGTGGCAACACGGAATCCATATAAAACTGCGCAACCTTAATCTTATTTGCGAAAAAGGGCAGTCTGCCCTGCTCGCCATTAGCGGCAATGGTGGCTCGCAGCATTTGCCATCCGCCACAGACCACGCCCATCATCAAAAGGTAATTAAAGCTTGCGCTGCCGGAAAAATAGATGTCATCGTCTGGCCGCGTCAATAACAGATTTTTCACTTCATCGAGTGCGTCTACGCTGGCAGCAAATTGTTGCGCCATGCGGCAAACTTTTTCATCACCCTGCAACCCCTGTTCAATGACTGCACGCATGTCTACAATCAGGCTGTCCACCGCCCGCCCATTGTCGAAGCGTGTTTTTCTTTCAGCTAAATCTATCGATTGAATACCATTGGTACCCTCATAAATCGGTAGAATCCGCGAGTCCCGGTAATATTGTCCAGCCCCGGTTTCTTCAACATAGCCCATGCCACCGTGTACCTGAACCCCGATTGACGCAACTTCCGGCCCGATTTCTGTACACCATCCCTTGACCACAGGTGTCAATAGCGCAGCGCGCGCATCATGGTGAGCACGTTGCTCTGGATCAGGGTGTTTATTGCGCAAATCGACACTGCTACAGGCTACGTACGCCACTGCCCTGCTTGCCTCGGTCAATGCGCGCATGGTCATTAACATACGCCGCACATCGGGGTGCTTGATTATTGGCCCTATACTACTTTCCCCCGGCGCAATACCCTGGGGTCTGTCCTTGGCGTGGTCACGAGCCAGCTGATAGGCTCGCTCAGCAATCGACACACCCTGTAAGCCCACCGTCAAGCGGGCATTATTCATCATGCTGAACATACACGCCATGCCGCGATGCTCCTGCCCCACCAGATAGCCGATAGCACCCTCATTCTCACCATAACTCATTACACAGGTCGGGCTGGCATGCACACCAATCTTGTGTTCCACCGACAGTACCCTCAAATCGTTGCGCTGCCCAATGCTGCCGTCATCATTAGCCAGAAACTTGGGCACCAGGAATAACGACAGGCCCTTCACCCCCGGCGGACCATCTGGTAAACGGGCCAGCACCAGGTGAACCACGTTATCAGCCATGTCATGTTCGCCCCAGGTGATGTAGATTTTCTGCCCGAATATACGATAGTGATCGCCCTGCCGCTCGGCCCGGGTGCGCAGCGTCGCCATGTCAGACCCAGCATGTGGTTCAGTCAGGTTCATGGTGCCACTCCAGCGACCGTCGATCATATTCGGCAGGTATCGCGCCTTTAGTTCCTGGCTGGCATTTACCTCAATCGCCTCGATTGCCCCCTGACTGAGCAACGGGCATAGCCCCCACGCCATATTGGCCGCATGCCACATTTCCTGTACTGGTATGGCCAGTGCAAAAGGCAGGCCCTGCCCGCCAAAGTCTGTGTCAAACTGCAATGAGCCCCAACCACTGTCAACAAATTGACTGTAGGCTTCACTAAATCCGCTGGGCGTAGCTACTTCGGCATCACCGTGAATATGCACGCCGGCTTTGTCGCCGGGCGCGTTCAGCGGCGACAGGACGTTGCTAGCCAGCTTGCCGGCCTCTTGCAAGATGCTGTCAGCCAATTCAGTCGACAAATCTTCATAACCCGGCAATTGTGCGAGGGCATCCAGGTCAACCAGATGGTTGAGAACGAAATTCATGTCCTCAAGGGGTGCAATATAATCGGCCATGTAAGTCTCTATTTCGGGGTTGCAGGAATCGCACTGCTCGCGAGCATGAATCAGCGAATGATTCTATGTTCGGCCGCTGAAAATATATCAGCGGCCTTGTTTTTGCAATCAATTGCGGCAAATATTGAAGGAGCGCAAATTGGAGCAGCAATTGATTGCTTTATATGCTCAAATGTGAGCCCTATGCATAACAACAAAGCCAGGCATTGATGACCGATAAGCAGAGCATTAAACAACCCAACGCCAGTATGTGTTTTGTTTGCGGGCGCGCCAACCCCATCGGCCTGCACATGCATTTTTACGATAATGATGAGGATACAGTAAGCAGCACGTTTACCCCCGACGAGCGCTATCAGGGCTATCCGGAAATTGTTCATGGCGGGATTCTTGCCAGCATCCTCGATGAAGTCGTCGGCCGTGTCGCGATGATCGGTGATCATCATCGCTTCATGATGACCGTAAGCCTTAATGTTAAGTACCGTAATC
>JAHHOC010000273.1 GCA_018677115.1 Arenicella sp.
ACGCCGAACCACGCAAACCGAAAGTTAGCAAACCAGCAGTCAGTTAGCGGCCAACAATCAGGCGGATGCCTTCCAGCTTGCGGATCACCGCGGTTTCGCCAACTGCGAACGCCTCCTCTTCTGCGGCCAGCTCGGCGGGCCACTCACTGCCTGACCACAGCACCTTGCCCTGTTTATTCGCGGAGATTGGTTGGGTAACCTGGGCCGACTGACCCAATGCATCATTACCAGGCATAGCGCCCGGTTTGTTTTGCCAGCGTTTCAGTGGCCGATACAGCGCCACTGAAATAATCACCGAAAACACCAGGAATAGCGCAGTGGCACTAACCCACGACATTTGTGGGAATAACCATCCCACGAGTGATGTCAGCAGCGCGCCAAGGCCGATGAACATGAACCAGAATACCGAAAGCTGCATGATCCACAACTCCATTCCGATCAGTGCAACCGCCAAAAGTAAATAAAAAAGTGCGGGAGACATGGTTAACCTCTATGAGTTCTGACTTTTATCAACTTGCTTTTTCAAAGCCTCGAAGGCGGTAAATGCCTTACTTACCACCGATGTCACATCCGATCCGTCGGTAGGCAGCAGCGCTACCGTTCCAGTGCGGGCCAATTTCTCGAACGCGGTAATGTACTGTTCAGAAAGCTGTTGCGCCACAGCAGTTGTGCCTCCCTGCGTATTAATCGCGGCAGATATGGTGCGGATGGCCTCTGCCCGCGCACGGGCTTCGATTTCGACCGCATCCGCACTACCCTGTGCGCGCAATACTACCGCCTGCTTATCGCCTTCAGCCTCATTTATCTGGGCCTGCCGATAACCTTCTGAAGTCAAAACCGCCACCCGCCGTTCGCGCTCGGCAGCCATCTGTTTCTCCATCTCCTCGAGAATCGAGCTCGGAGGCGAAATATCTTTCACTTCATAGCGAAGAACTTTGGTTCCCCACGATTCTGAGGCCTCATCGATCGCATTGGTGACCATGGCATTGACATTCTCGCGAGACTCAAAGGTCTCGTCCAGGCTGAGCTTACCGATCTCAGCACGCATGGTGGTTTGCGCCAGTTGCATAATCGCGAAGCGGAGATTTTCCACGCCGTATGAGGCGGCTCTTGGATCCATGATTCTCATGTACAAAACTCCGTCAATACCGAGGGCCACATTGTCTTTGGTGATGGCCTGCTGCGCAGGCACATCTACGGCAAACTCCTTCAGCGAATGCCGATAAGCGACGCGGTCGATGAATGGTACAAGGATGTGAAAACCAGCTTCCAAAGTGGCACTGTACTTGCCCAGCCGTTCGACGATAAATGCCATGTTTTGTGGCACAATGCGGACAATATTGCGGAATATTAATACCAGCAATACGGCGCCGGCGACAAGGTATATCAGGTTGTCTGAAATAAAGCTGTCCATTTAACCTCCGGTTTATTATTTATCGGGAATTAGTATACAGGAATCCGTTTTTACATCGTTTATAATGCCGCGCAAATCGATCGTATACTAGATTAATATTGTGGTAAAAATGGAAAAATCAACGCTGGCATTCATCGTGCTTGCGGTGTTAGCTACCTCCATCGGTATCTTCGTACAGCAGTCTCACCGCTCCGCAACTGAACTTCCGCAGTTTAACAATATGGTTGTCCTGCCAGCACATAGAACCCTGAGTGATGTGGACTTGATAGATCACCGGGGAAATCCGTTTAACCTGAATAATCTCAGCGGCCGCTGGAGCCTGATGTTTTTTGGCTTTACCCATTGCCCGGATATATGCCCTACCACTATGGCTAGCCTCAAGCAGGTTAAGCAACAATTGAGTTCACAAGGCAAGTGGGGTAACTACCAGGTGATAATGGTGTCGGTAGATCCAAAACGCGACTCGCCGGAGCAATTATCAAAGTATGTGCCATTCTTTGATTCCGAGTTTATCGGTGTCACCGGAACTGAGGAATCGTTGGCGCAGTTTGCCAAGCAGGTTGGCGTGCTATTTGTAACACGGGAGGGGAGCGATCCGGACAATTATGAAGTTGATCACAGTGCATCGATTATTTTAATTAATCCCGAAGGCAACTGGGCTGGGGCAATTCCCGCACCGCACAATGTCGATGAAATGACATCAGACCTGCTTAAACTGGCCAACTTTTATTCTGATGATCACCAAATTACGTTTTCGTCAGATAGCTCTAAGCAATTGCAGGCAGAACTTCAGCCAACGGCAACAGCTGCCGCAGACAGATTGGCCTTGCAACGGGCCTGGGTTCGTCCGGCACCTCCGGAAGCAACCACCATGGCCGCCTACTTTGACCTGTATAATCCGACCGATGAAGAAATTCAGATAGTTGACGTATCCAGTCCGCAATTTGACATGGCGATGATTCACGATACGCAAGTTATCGACGGGGTTGCAAAGATGATTCACCTTGATGCGCTAACGGTGCCTGCGCAAGGCAGTGTCAGCCTGATGCCGATGTCAACGCATATAATGCTCGTCGGCCCTGACGGTCCGCTGCCCGAGGGCAGCATGGTAGAAATTACCTTGACCGATGTCGTTGGCACCGAATTCTCGACCACAATTGAAGTGCGCACACAACCGCAATAGCCACCTATCAACGACAATGAATGATCAATCATCTAAACAAATGTTGCAGTTTGCCATTGTACCTGTAACACCTTTCGTGCAGAACTGCAGCGTTGTCTGGTGCGCCGAGACAAAACTGGCTGCGGTGGTGGATCCCGGCGGGGATCTGGATAAAATCACCCAGGTCATCGAGGACAATGCACTGGAGTTGGATAAGATCCTGATAACGCATGCACATCTGGATCACGCGGGCGGAACCGCCCAATTGGCGCGCAGCACAGGAGTTCCGATAGTTGGCCCACACAAGGCCGATCAATTCTGGATAGACGCGCTGCCGGAACAATGTATGCAGTTTGGTTTTGAGGGTGAGACTTTCACACCTGATCAGTGGTTAGAGCATGGTGATCAGGTCAGTTTGGGAACGCTGCTGTTTGACGTTGTGCATTGCCCCGGGCACACACCCGGACATGTCGTTTTTGTAGAAAGGTCGCAGAATTTCGCCATGGTAGGCGACGTGATTTTTCAGGGCTCGATCGGCCGTTCAGATTTTCCGCAGGGTAATCACCAAGACCTTGTCCGCTCAATCCGCAACAGACTATTTCCGCTTGGGGATGCTATCCGTTTTATTCCAGGACATGGTCCGATGTCCACTTTCGGACAGGAACGACAAACAAATCCGTTTGTAGCCGATCAACAATTTGGTTGACTGCAGCCGGGCAAAGATCAGATGTCCCAGTACATCGCCTGTCGCAAATCCCGGTCTGCCTGATCCAGCGATTTCATATTACGGCTGAGGATGATCAGGTTGCCGCCCCGCACAGGTTTCACCCGGGTCAAATAGCCCTGATAAGAAACATCCAGCAATTCTCCTACTGACTCTCCCTTTATATAAGCGAAAGTAATTTGACCATCGTCGGTCTGCAGAGTGCCATGCAGGCCCCGATACTGCCCCATAGGGCAAATACGGGTGAATTGCAGGTTCTCTAATCGGTTAAGCTGCAACGCATCATCGTAACTGGCTAGCAAGGTATTGGCGGTCCGATTGGCTCTTTCAACTTCCCATACCGGTGTGATTGGCACTTCGTTCATATGTTCCACTACCCCAGCTAGTAGTTTCTGGTAGTCCTCTCTTACCTGACGTTCGAAATTAAGTTGGTTGCTGAACAAGAAGCCACCAACAAAAAAGGCCACGGCAATACTGGCCGCCAGCGCATAGCGGCGCTGAGTTCGGTTGCCCATCAGCCGCTGTTTCGACATGTCGAGTTCCTGGTGCAGCTTTAAACGCGCAATCAATTGAGCAGGAATAGCAACATCCAGACTTGCAAACAAATCGGCATCCATTTGCCGCACTTCATTTACA
>JAHHOC010000275.1 GCA_018677115.1 Arenicella sp.
GATCAAAATGATAATCCCAGACTTTCTCCAATAGCATGGTGCGGGTCACCACCTGGCCGCTGTGGCGCATCAGGTACTCCAAAAGGCGGAACTCGCGCGGTTGCAGATCAATTTTCTTGTCATTTCGCCGCACCTCGCGCTTTAACAAATCCATCTCGAGATCTGCGACCTTCAAAACGGTGTCAGGCGATTCCGGCTCGGCTCGTCGCACCAGCGCTTCTATTCTTGCCTGTAGCTCTGAAAAAGCAAACGGCTTCACCAGATAATCATCAGCGCCTGCCTTAAGCCCGACTACACGATCATCAACATCGCCCAGCGCACTGAGCATGAGAATGGGCGTACGGTTGCCGCTACCACGCAGTGTACGGGTCATGGTGACTCCGTCTACCTTGGGGAGCATGCGGTCAGCTATGATGACTTGATAATCTGAAGAATCTGCCATCAGCAATCCCTCGCGACCATCGGCAGCATGATCAGCAATATGACCACATTCCGTCAGTCCTTTAACTATGTACGCCGCTGTTTCTTTGTCGTCCTCGACAACCAGAACCCGAATCATGTTTTTTTTACTCATTGATTATTTCCCGCTATTTTACGCTAAACACTACCTGCAGGCTTATTCGTCGTCTAAATTAAACACGATAAAACGACTGCCATTACCGCGTTGCAATAATATGTTTATTTTGCTGCGGTCCTGCTTCCTGGCTTCGGTGATTTGTTCTACAACCTGTGCCGGTTTACTGACTTCAACATTGTTTACTGAAGTGAGAACATCACCAGCACGCAGGCCATTGCGTGCTGCGAGACCTCCCCGTCTAACACTTTCTACGCCCACACCCTCGATACCTTCCTGTAGATTATAACGTTCAGCAAATTCATCCGTCAGTTCGGTGAGCACGGCTCCCAATTCATCCGCCTCAGTAGGTTTGCTGTCATCGCTTCTTGAAGGCGAAGCTGTGGCACCCAAGGTCTCCGGATAACGCGCCGTTTTGACCGTTAATACCTTCTCTTTACCGTTTCGCCATACTACTAGCTTTGACCGCTTACCGACAGGTGACTGGGCGACTATGCGCGGAAGGTCACGCATTTCCTCAACTTTCTTGCCGTCAAAAGAAAGAATAATGTCGCCACTGCGGACACCTGCGCTATCGGCCGGCTCATTAGGTTCAACCCTTGAAACAAGCGCCCCATGGTCATTGTTACGGCCAAATCCTTCCGCCAGTTCGTCAGTCACTGCTTGAATCTGTACTCCGATCCAAGCACGTTCAACTTCTCCGGTTTCACGTAACTGAGTTATGACGTTTTCAGCAATAGTAGAGGGAATTGAAAAACCGATTCCAACACTGCCACCGGTGGGCGAATAAATTGCTGTATTAATCCCGATCACCTCGCCACGCAAATTAAATAGCGGTCCGCCTGAATTACCGCGATTAATAGCGGCATCTACCTGGATATAGTCATCGTAGGGACCTGAATTAATGTCCCGCCCGCGGGCTGAAATAATACCGGTACTGGCTGATCCACCGAGACCAAACGGGTTACCGATAGCCAGCACCCAGTCACCTACACGCGCTTTGTCGGCGTCTCCCCATGCCACGTAAGGCATATCCTCTGCGTCCTGCAGCTTGAGTAGCGCAAGATCGGTCTTATCATCGCTTCCCTGAAGTTCTGCAACAAACTCCTCACCTTCAGTTGTTGTCACAATTATCTCATCTGCATCCTTCACAACATGGTGATTGGTTACCACATAGCCGTCTTCAGAAATAATGAACCCTGAACCGATGCCCAGTGGTCGGCTGCGTTCGCGTTGTTGTGGCTGCTGCCTATCGCGAAATTGCTCGAAAAAATCCTCAAATGGAGAACCGGGAGGAAAATCAAACTGTGGCAAATTTTGCCTGCTGCTGACGGTTCCCCTGATTGCTACGTGCACTACCGCCGGGCTTACCTGCTCTACCAGGTCAGCAAATCCAGATGACGGCGCCCAGGGCTCGGAGCTCGTATCTTGGTCTTCTGGGGTGCTCAGTAACACAGCTTTCTGTGCAGTAGCCTTTGGGCTTTCCAGTGAACCATCCGCGCTCACCTGAATTGAAATTACCACTACCGCCGTGGCGATAATAACTGTGCCCCATTTCAGCACAGGAATTAACGCACTTGAAATCAATTTGCTCATTTAATTCTCCTACTTAAGAATGTATGTATTCTAGAACATTACTTTACTGACAGTTGAACCGTAAGTAATGTTACACAGATTTTGGGGACAACTTGATTACCTTCAAGTGACAGGAGGGTTACCTTTTGGTAATAGCCTGAATTTATTGACTTTTACCTGACTATCGTCCACTAAAACCGGGTTGGCTTAACGCATTGCCGCTTCCTTTACGAATTCCTGATATAGCTTATCCTGTAAGCTTGTATCGTTGTGTGCAGCCAGTGCCTGATCGACCACATTGTGATTTAAATGCGGTGCAAACAGTTGGATAAACTCATACACATATTCCCTGATCACCGCGTTCTTGCGGATTGCCAGGCTGGTCACACTGGAGTCAAACAAATTACCGACGTCAAGCACTACCAGGTCACCGTCCTGCCGCGGATCGTAGGCCATGCGGGCACAGATACCAACACCCAAGCCATTGCGTACATAGGCTTTAATCACTTCAGCATCGGCCGCCGTCAACACCACATTAATATCCAGGTTCTGTTCCTTAAACGCTCTATTTATCACTGACCTGTCAGCAATGCCAAAGGTGTAGGTGATAATCGGGTATTTGGCGATCGACTGTAACGTCAGTGCCGATTCCTGCGCCAGTGGATGACCCTTAGGCACCATCAGGCAGCGGTTCCACCGGTAACAGGGCAGCAGGATCAAGTTATCAAATAATTCCAGTGCCTCGGTGGCGAATCCTATATCGGCTTTACCACTGTCGGTCAGGCTGGCAATCTGCTCCGGCGTGCCCTGGTTTATCTGCAACTGCACCTTGGGATAGCGCTTGCGGAATTCGTTTATCACCGGCGGCAGCACATAACGGGCCTGTGTATGCGTGGTAGCGATTGATAACATTCCGCAATCAGAGTGGCTGAAATCCTCCGCCAGTCGCTTGACGTTTTCGACTTCGTTAAGAATGGTCTCAAAACGCTCCACCAGACGAACGCCTTCCGGAGTCAATCCGCTAATGTGTTTTCCACTGCGCTCGAAAATAATCAGTCCGAGCTCTTCCTCGAGACGCTTAATTTGGCTACTGACACCGGGCTGAGAGGTAAAAAGTTTTTCTGCGGCCGCGGTAACGTTCATGCCGTTCTTGATTACCTCGACGACATACTGCATTTGCCTGAGCTTCATTTAATGCGCCATCCCTGAATGGCAATCATGTAAAACAATGGTCCGGTATTGTATATTCGCTGTCCAGCGATCCATTCTGCTCAAACAGATCACAATTGGCCATGAAGTTCGCCGTGGTAACGGGCATCGGCACCCGCACACCAGCCAGATAGCTGACTACATCTCTGCCGGCACCCAGCAGGCGCATGCCATCCTCCCAATACCGCACATCGCCTTTTCCGGCCGCAAGACCCGATGGTTTAAAGCTTCCTAAAGCTTCTTTGGCTGCCACGTAGCGTGGCCAAACCTCATAGATGGCCTCATCTCGGCGCATGGTTTCGACTTCGGTTTTTGACGCTTCACGCAACTCATCCAGCAGCGGCAATACTTTTTCAAATCCGTCCACTTTACTGAATACGTCAATCATCCTATCAATCACGTCGTCGATGGCTTTAAAGGTTTGCGCCAGCTTAACGTAGCGACTCTCAAAGAATTTGTCGATGGGCATTGAGAATGCCTTAAATGGTTCGCCCCAGAGCTCATCAACCCCTTCTTCCCCACTGAAGTGCTTGACTTGTTTACCTAACTCAAGCGCCTCAATAAAACAGGCCTCGCACTGTTTCAACAACTCATTCGACTCATCAACATGAATGCCTTTTTCTTCCAAGTCGACCACATTGGTGAAGATATCCGTAGCCCTGTTAAACAATGAACCCGCCAGCATAGCGGCCTTAACACGCTTGCGAACCGGATCAACCTCAGTGTCATAATACTTGCGCGCGATCTCAAGTCGCCACCCGGGGGAATTGATTCCCTGCTCCGTATGATGAAACACGCGTCGACGCAACGAATATATCAACTCGCGTTTTTCTGCCATGGTGTTCGGGGGTGGTGCGTAATAGCGAATCCAATAGCCATCAATATAAATGCAAATTTTGCCGTCATGCTCGCGGATGGAGCCGTTATCGGGCAGGTTCTGGGCTGGCTTGGATTGCGGGGAAGGTATCATGAACGGAATGGAAAATGGCCAGGCAAATTACTGATTGGGTAGATTAATTAAACAGTGATGCTCAGCATTGCTTGCTGGCTACCGGTCTACCACCTGACTGAGAGCTTTGCGCTGCGAACGGCGACGCCTGTTACATTGTTTTTTGCCTTCACAGATATCGCAGGCGCCCTTTAATCCATCAATATCATTGAGTCCACCACAGCTCCCCTTTATTGCACGGTTGTTAACAATCACGCCTACTGCCATCGCGGCAACGACCAGGGCGAAAATGGAAAACGTAATTATGAAAAGGCTCATAGGCAACGGCGCTGATGGATAGGGCTATAGGCACGTACTTTAGTAACACCTTCCTCGATATGCAACATAATTATTGCAGATTTGGCAGGAATTGCGGTGTGATAATCGTCTTGTATCCACCCGACGCTGCATCGCGGATTACAAAATATGCAGCCAGTTGGTTTTGCTGCGCGAATTGCTGGGCTTTGTCTTCGCCCATCGCCATCATCGCTGTAGCCAGCGCATCTGCGGTGCTGGCTCGATCAGAAATTACGCTTACGAGGGCCAGTTGGTGGAGTGCCGGGCGCATCGTTGTCGGATCAATTGTATGCGAAAATTTCTCTCCGTCTATTAACAGAAAGCTTCGATAATCGCCTGAAGTCGCAATCGCCATATTGTCCAACACAACAATACGGTCGACGCCTCCTAAAACTTCAGGTCGCTCAATGCCTACACGCCATAATTGTCCGTCTATGTTGCGACCTGCGGCACGCAGCTCGCCGCCAATGTCGACTAGAAAATTGCTAATACCCTGTCGCAGCAGATAAGCAGCGACCCGATCCACGGTATAACCCTTGGCAATCGCAGACAAGTCAATCATTACCCCATCGTGGTCCTTGCTCAGATAGCGGTCATTCAATTGCAGCTTCTGATAACCGACGCTTTGTTGCAACGCCAACAACTGCTCCGGTGCGGGCTGCTTTTCGATTCGTCCGCCCGGGCCGAAGCCCCAGGCATTGACCAATTGGCCCACTGTCACATCAAAGTATCCATCACTTAGCACTGCGATTGATAAGGCCTCGGCTAACACTTGCGCAACTTCATCTGATATCTCAAATTCTTGCCCCGCCCGGGCGGCATTAAATTGACTGACCTCAGAATCATCGATATAGGTCGACATGCTTTGTTCAAGTGCCTGCATTGTGGCCTTGATGCGCTCAAACAGCAGGTCTGATTCCATCCCCGTGGGCAACACCACGGTAATGCGAAAGTCGGTGCCCATGAGCGGGCCGGAAAATGTCAGCGACTGCGCCTTGTTAGCGGGTGCACATGCTATTAACAGGCAACTCAGGAGCCCAACAAAAAACAGCGAGCAATGCCCGCTGCTGTTAAAAG
>JAHHOC010000309.1 GCA_018677115.1 Arenicella sp.
CTCGGCGCCCCAGGAGATATGTGAAATCGTCAACATGGTGTAACCGATATAGAGGAAAAAAAGTGACGAAAGTAAGTACAGAGTATTGCCGTAAGTGCCGGAGATAGAGTTTGGAAACATAACCAGCACGGTGGCAACCATTAGCAGTGGAACACTTAAAACTATCCAGTGGCGCCGCCGACCCCAACGACTTGGGATACGATCCGACACAATTCCCATCAACGGATCGCTGATCAAATCCCAGAGCCGAGCAATCATAAAAATAGTGCCCACAGCTGCGAGCCCTAAGCCCATTTCAGCCGCGAAAAACGGTGGCGCGTACATTGAGAACGGCACGGCGAATACCGCAATCGGAACAGCGGGTGCAGCATAAGCCGCGAGCTCTAAATTTGATAAACGCGTATTTTTCTCAACATCAACTCTCTATGCCATCGAACCCATTTGCGACCAGACACCCTATCACGATAGCAGTATATTCTACTGGATATAGTTGACGGGGCTTCAGTTTAGGAATACTAGCACCGTCTATCTTGGAATTAAATATTGCCTTGCCAGCACAACAGAAATATGGCAGTATCAATAACTGAATGTTCGTCATTTTTTATCGCCAAGGGCGCATACATCCACTAAGGAGTAAACCGCATGCCAAACAAACTTCCTTATCCGCTATTTGATTGCGACAACCACTACTACGAGCCCGCTGAAGCAGTGCTGAAATACCTGCCTGAACAATACAAACATTTGTTCAAATACGTGCAGGTAGAAGGCCGCACCAAGCTGGCGATCGACAACTATATTTCAGACTATATTCCCAACCCTACGTTCGAAGTTGTTGCAGCTCCGGGCTGCCATGTTGAGTATTATCGAGGCAACAACCCAGAAGGGAAAACCTTCCGGGAGTTCTCCGTTGTAGAAAAAGGCAAGCCTGAGTACCAGTACAAAACAGCACGCCGGTACGAGGTACTTGAAGAGCAAAACCTGGTTGGCACTCTTGTCTTTCCAACCCTGGCATCTGTCATCGAAGTTCACATGACCCACAACCCAGGCTTTTGCCATGCGGTCATTCACTCTCTGAATCTGTGGATGAAAGAAGAATGGGGCTTCGGTGAGGACGGCAAGTTCTACGCCACACCAGTAATCACTCTTATGGACCCAGATAAAGCTTACGAAGAAGCCAAGTGGATCGTTGAGAACGGTTCTAAGGTCGTTTTGATTCGTCCAGCGGCAGTGGCCGGCGTACGCGGCCTGCGCCACATGGGCTCCGCTGAATTCGACAAGATCTGGGCACTGCTTGAAGAGAATAATATCTTCGTAACATTCCACAACTCTGATAATGGCTACAACGATGTTTACAACCGCCAGAAAGCCTCTGTCAGTGAGGGTGAAGAGTTTCGTCCCTTCGAAAAGACCGACACTCTTGGCGCTGTAATGGACGTGAACCAATTGGCAACTCAACATCACCTGGCTGGTATGATCTGCCACGGTGTGTTCGACCGCTTCCCAACTTTAAAGTGTGCTTACGTTGAGACAGGCAGCTACTGGCTGTACCCACTTTGGGAGCGTTTTGAGCTGGTATATAACATGCATCCAAAAGATTTTGGCCGCCACCCACACGACATTCTGAAGAACAACGTTTGGTATCACCCATTCTTTGAGGAAAGTGTCGACCGTCTGGCCGGATTAGTTGGTGCAGATCAAGTGCTGTTTGGGAGCGACTGGCCACACCCGGAGGGCCTGGCCGAACCTGCTGACTGGGTCAACGAACTTACAGCGTTCAGTGAGGAAGACCAGGCTAAGATCATGGGCGGCAATATCATGAAATTGATGGGGCTCGCTGCATAGAGCTTCATCAAAATGTACCCAGAAAGAGAGCCTCGACAATGTCGGGGCTTTTTTTTAACGTATTTGGGGCACGGATAACCGGCAGGCGCTCAACCTGAAAGAGACAATAATTTCATGCAGAACTTTGAGTTCAAAACGCTACGCCCCCAACCAGATTTCGAGCCAAGTATACCGAACTGGTTAGCCGTCACCGCGAAAAAGTATGGTACCGCTGACATG
>JAHHOC010000324.1 GCA_018677115.1 Arenicella sp.
ACCGCGGTTCATGCGACACACCAGGTGATTCACTTTGACAGTGAATCTGATCGATCAGAGTTTTCATGGTGCCGTGGTGCAAACAGATTCCTGTGCAGGGACGTACGGATTCACTGGGTTACTGCGGTGGATGATGAATTTCACGCACGCTTCGGTGCCTTGTCACGCTCATACCAGTTTGTGATTTGCAATCAATCGATTGAAAGTGCACTTTTCCGCAACTACGCTACCCATGAATATCGAAGCCTTGATGCTGATTTGATGCGGCAGGCTGGCGGCAATTTAATCGGCGAGCATGATTTCAGCTCATTCCGGGCTGCGGGCTGCCAGGCGCATTCACCCAGCAGGGTTGTGCGCAAGTTCGAACTGCATCAGTCGGGCAGGTGGATCTGGTTCGAAATCACTGCCAACGCGTTCCTGCAACATATGGTGCGTAATATTGCCGGGGCATTGATTGAAATCGGCTGTGCAAAGCGTGAGCCGAGCTGGATGCTGGAGTTATTAGAGGCGCGCGACCGTACCCAAGCCGGTATTACCGCAGCGCCCAATGGTTTATATTTGATTGGCGTTGAATATGCGCCACAATATGGGTTGCCGAGCGAGCGCACATCGGTGGCTTTCTGGGGGAAATAGACGGTTGTTGTGAATGCTTAACACAAGAATTAAAGTTAAATTGTGTGGTTTGACCCGAGCTGAACACGCAGCCGAGGCGGTAGAGCTAGGTGTGGATGCCATCGGCATGATTCTTCATGCGGACAGTCCACGCCTGATAAGTGCGCAACAGGCACAACTCATCAGGGCCGAAGTGCCTGCATTTGTTACCCTGGTAGGGGTGTTTGTTAACTGTACGGTGGAAAAAATAAACCACCTGGCCGGTCAAATAGGCCTCGACCTTATTCAACTGCATGGCGATGAATCTAATGCCTTCGCTGAACGCCTCGAGCGGCCATTTATCAAAGCGATTCGAGCCCGGTCCAAATCGCAGGTCGAACACGATATCGATAAGTACCCGGCTGCCCGGGCGTTGTTGCTGGACACCTATTCTGCGGATGCGCATGGCGGCACCGGCCAGCAAATGGACCTGTCGCTATGGCCGCATGCCAGTCAACAGAAGCTAGTACTGGCCGGGGGTTTGAACGCGCAGAATATTCAACATGCCTGCCAGTCAGTAACCCCGTTTGCGGTGGATCTTAACAGCGGCGTGGAATCATCTCCTGGTGTGAAAGACCGGGCGCTGCTGAAGGCTGCACTGACTGAACTGGGGCGCTAACCTAGCGTGCAGGAGGCGAGACAGTGAGCAAGCAAGCCAAGCTGCAACAATGGGTGAATTACATCCAGACACTTCATTATCGTGAGATTGATCTCACCCTCGAGCGGGTACAGCAGGTATTCCAGCGCCTTCTGCCTCAAGGGGTGAACTTCAAGGTCGCCACCATTGCCGGCACCAATGGCAAGGGCAGCAGCGCAGAGATGATTTCCTCTATCATGCGCGCCGCGGGCTACCATACGGCAAAATATACATCTCCTCACCTGGTACGATTCAATGAACGTTATCAGCTCAATGGCATCGAAGTATCTGATGCAGAGCTGCTAAAGGCGTTTTCCCGTGTCGAAGTTGCGCGCGGACAGATTCCCCTGACTTTCTTCGAGTTTGGAACGCTGATAGCGATTGATCTGTTTGCCCGGGCGCAAGTGGATGTGGCTGTGATGGAAGTTGGCCTCGGTGGAAGGCTCGATGCGGTTAATATACTTGATGCAGATGTTGCCTTTGTTACCAGTCTGTCCATCGATCATTCCAGCTGGCTGGGTGATGACTTGGAGCAAATCGGCCTGGAGAAGATCGGCATCGCCCGCTCAGCGCGCCCCTGCGTGATCGGCCTGCAACAGCCGCCACAATCGGTACTCGACTATTGCCGCGAAAACACGATTAAGCCAAGCATGCTTGGCCGTGATTATTCGTTTAAGCATGCCACAGACGATGAGTTCTGGAGTTGGCAGCACGGTACAGAGCAAATCGACAGGTTGCCGCTGCCCTACGGGCAAAGTGGTTGCCAGTTGAGCAATGCTGCGGGTGCGATAATGGTTTGCAGATTGCTGCCGGATTTGCCGGTTGACCAAAACAGTTTTCGCAAGGGTTTGGCAAACGCCACTCTTGCAGCCCGCTGCCAGCTGGTTTCAGAACATCCACATATTATTGTTGATGTTGCGCATAACGAGGAATCCGTGAAGCGTTTAAGTGAATTTGTGCGCTCACAGCGCATTCGTGGTCGCGTGTTCGCGCTGTGTGGCATGTTAGCAGACAAGCAAATAGCAGAAAGCCTGGCCCATTTGGTGGAATTCGTCGACGAGTGGCATTTAGCCAGCATTCATAACGAACGTGGTTCGGCCGCGAGCGAAATGGCAGTACATCTTCGCAGTGCCATTGCCTTGTCTGGCCGCACCAGGCGAATTGATAAGCCACGGTGCTATGAACAAGCGCGGCAGGCTTTTCTCGATCTTAAACCAAAACTAAGGCCCGACGATTGTTTGCTGGTTTTCGGCTCGTTTTTCCTGGTTGGTGATATAC
>JAHHOC010000328.1 GCA_018677115.1 Arenicella sp.
GAGTATCACTACCTGCGCGGTAATTATGAATTCTCGCTGAAGCAATTCAAGCGTGCTGAAAAATTAGCCGACAGTGACTATGATAAAGCCCGCCTGGCGGCCAGAATCAGCGATGTGCAATATCAGATAGAAGAACTGGAAAAACTCTAGGAAAAAAATTTCAACACACAATCGGCAGTTTGTGCCGGTTGCTCCAGATGCAGCATATGATGTGAATCTTCCACCAGGAAGTAATCTGCTTCGCTGATACGTAATACCTGCTTAACTTGCTGCAGCCGTTGTGGCGTAGCGAAGCGCTTGTACATCGACGAATTTAGCGCCATAACCAGACCCACCCTGGCACCAATTTGTTTCCATACTTCGAGCACATCGTCATGCTGATAGCGCACGGGATTGGTATAGCGATGGGCGTGATCATGTTTCAATGTCACGGCACCCTCGTCACCCACCGCACGGCCCCACAATTCTGCCAATTCATCAATCATCGCCGACGACAGGCTCGGATTTCCCTTGTGGATAGATTGCTTTAGAAAATCAATGTTGGGATAAACTTTACTTGGTTCATCGCTAAGAATTTGATTCATCCAGTCCCGGTACCTGACTGGCGCATCAGTGCTGGCAGTTGGCGGTAAGCCGATGGCTTCGAGGCTTAATAACTGCGACACCCTGTCAGGACGGATACCAGCGTACATCAAAGCAATCTGGCCACCCATGCTGTGGCCGACGAGCCTGATTGCAGACTGTGGCGAATAATAGTTGACGATCACTTCCAGGTCAGCAAAGTAATCTGGAAAAAAATATCCGTTTTGTGCATGTTGGGTTTCTCCGAACCCCCGCAGATCAGGCGCAACAATATGGAAATGGTCTGTCAGGTAAGGTGCCATGAACTTGAAAGAGGCGCCGCAGTCCATCCAGCCATGCAACATGAGCAGTGTCGGGTTGGCCGGATCACCCCATTCCTGAATGTGATATTGCAGACCGCGCACGTCAAGCTTATTGGTAGTAACTGTCATAGTAGGAATGTACCGGCGACCTGCGCTCGGCGATAATTGATCAATCAGGCAGACAGGGAATCCATCGACAGGCCGACAACTTTCTGCATCATGCGGATAACCTGATTGCTGTATCCTGCCTCATTATCGTACCAGACATACAATACGATCCGCGAACCGTCGGCAATAGTTGCCCCGCCATCCACTACCCCGGCATGAGTTGAGCCAACCAGGTCTGTGGAAACCACTTCGGTGGAATAGGTAAAGCCTATTTGCTCCTGCAGTGGCGAAACGTAGCTAATGTCACGGAACATCTGATTTAATTCATCAACCGTCACCTGTGTAGCAAGATTCAGGTTCATCACTGCCAGTGAAACGTTTGGAGTGGGCACACGAATCGCGTTGCCGGTCAATTTACCAGCCAGTTCTGGCAGCACTTTGGCTACTGCTTTGGCCGCTCCGGTGGAAGTAATCACCATATTCAGCGGCGCACTCCTTCCACGCCGCTCCTTCTTATGGAAATTATCGATCAAGTTCTGGTCATTGGTGTATGAATGAATGGTTTCGACATGTCCATTGACAATTCCGTATTGGTCATTGATCACTTTAAGCGGTGGGACAATGGCGTTGGTGGTGCAGGAGGCCGCACACAAAATGGTGTCGCTGGCCTCAATCAGGTCATCGTTAATGCCATAAACGATGTTCTTGATATTGCCCTGGGCCGGCGCGGTCAGCATCGCCTTGGATACGCCTTTAGCAGACAGGTGCTGACCAAGCCCAGCCTCGTCCTTCCAGATACCGGTATTGTCTACCACCAGGGCATCCTTGATACCATGTTGGGTGTAATCAATCTCGCCCGGTGAGTTGGCGTAGATAAACTGAATGTAGTTACCATTAGCGATGATCGCCAGATTTTTCTCGTCCACCTGTATTGATCCATCAAATTCTCCATGAATGGAGTCACGGCGCAGCAACTCTGCGCGCTTTAAAATGTCGTGTTCGGGGTCTCCCTGGGCTCTGACCACTACCCCACGCAGGCGCAATTTTTCGCCAGTGCCGGTTCGATCAATCAACAATCTTGCCACAATGCGACCGATACGACCGAAGCCGTACAGCACAACGTCATGCGATTCATGATCCGATTCAATCTTGTCACCCAACAACTGCTGTAAGCGATGATCAAGAAATTCCTGCATATCATCAAATTCATTCTCGGTAATAAACTGATGACACAGCTTGCCGAGGTCAAGGCGACACTGTCGCAGCTCCATTTGTTCCAGCAATTGAAGCATCTGGTAACTTTTATTCATATCCAACTGCTGGCCGACAATCAGCTTACCATCACGATGCGCCTTGACGATGGCCGTGGTCGATGCATTCATAACCTTATTACCGAACACCCGCAATACCACACTAGGCCCACGATACAAAGAACCAATCAGGGGAATCATTTTCTCGGCCAGGGCCTGGCGCTCATTCCAGTCCTGCAGATGCTTTTGACTTACTTCTCGAACCATGACTGGGCCTCTCTGTATGGGTTGGTTTTGCGGTACATCGACCGTCGGGGCGAAATTAGATAACGGGGAAAGTATAGCTAGCGAGGGCTGGACACAACAGGCATAAGACTGAAAAAGCCCCACAGCGATTCGCTATGAGGCTTTTTGCAGTCGGAAAATCCAAGATTCTACAGCGCGGCAACCAGTTCCGGCACAGCATCGAATAAATCCGCCACCAGACCGTAATCAGCGACCTGAAAAATCGGCGCCTCCTCGTCTTTATTAATGGCGACAATCACTTTGCTGTCTTTCATACCGGCCAAATGTTGAATCGCGCCAGAAATTCCTACTGCGATATACAAATTAGGTGCTACTACTTTGCCTGTCTGGCCGACCTGGTAATCGTTAGGCACATATCCGGCATCGACTGCCGCACGCGACGCGCCAACGGCCGCACCCAGCTTGTCAGCCAACTCTTCAATAATCTTAAAGTTTTCTGCGCTACCCACGCCGCGGCCACCAGATACCACGATATCAGCCGCACCCAGGTCGGGGCGCTCGGATACCGTCAACTCTCGACCCACCACTGTGGTGGAACCGTTCACAGCTGCCGCCTCAATGGTGGCAATTTCAGCTGAGCCACCCGCTTCCGCTGCGTCAAAACCAGTCGGGCGAACGGTAATTACTTTCTTAGCATCTGTGCTTTGTACCGTGGCAATGGCGTTACCTGCATAAATGGGTCGTTTGAAAGTATCTTCCGACTCAACAGCGATGATGTCGGAAACCTGCGATATATCCAGCAGAGCCGCGATACGTGGTGCCAGGTCCTTACCGGAGCTAAGCGCACTGGCCATGATATGGCTGTAATCACCCGCCAGGCTTACAACCAGGTCAGCAATTTCTGCTGATACCCCGTCTTTATAGTGATCGGCTTCGGCATGCAGCACTTTTGCTACCCCGCTGGTTGACGCTGCCGCGGAAGCAACTTCACCCGCGCCACTACCGGCCACCAATACATGAATATCGCCGCCCACTTGCGCTGCCGCGCTGATGGTATTTAGCGTCGAAGCGCCAAGCGCTGAATTATCGTGTTCTGCAATTACTAGAATAGTCATGATTTTTTCTCCGCTTATATGGCTTTGGCTTCGTTTTTCAGTTTGTCGACCAATTCTTCTACCGAGGCGACAATAATACCGGCCGAACGCGCTTCGGGCGCGCTTACGTTCAGCACTGTCTGGCGTTTACCGACATCGACACCGGTATCGGCGAGTGCGATCACGTCCAGCGGTTTTTTCTTTGCTTTCATGATATTCGGCAAGGTCGGATAGCGCGGCTCATTCAAGCGCAAATCAGTGGTCACTACCGCGGGCAATGAGATCGCAATAGTTTCCAGGCCGCCGTCTATCTCCCGGGTCACCTTTGCCCCTTCGCCTTCCAGGGCCACTTCAGAAGCAAAGGTTGCCTGTGGCCAACCCAGTAGCGCTGCCAGCATCTGACCAGTCTGGTTGTTATCACCATCGATAGACTGCTTGCCAGTGATGACTAAACCGGCCTGCTCCTGCTCAACAACGTGTTTTAACAGTTTGGCAATTGCCAGCGGCTCGAGGTCGTTATCAGCATCAACACGGATAGCACGGTCTGCACCCATTGCCAGGCCAGAACGAATTACCGTATCAATGTCGGCAGAGCCGACGCTTACCAGTATCACTTCGCTGGCTGTACCGGCTTCTTTCAGACGAATGGCTTCTTCAAGGGCAATTTCGCAGAACGGATTTAAGGACATCTTTACGTTCTCGGTATCGACGCCGCTTCCATCGCTCTTCACGCGGATACTTACATAGGCATCTATGACACGTTTTACAGGTACTAAGATCTTCATTTAATCGGCTCCCGGTTATTAATCCTTGTTTAAAAGGAAGTGAGTCATCATTGATCCGCACCGGACAAGTGCCGGCGTGGTGTCAGCGGATTTTAGGTGAAGCGACGCCAATAATCAAACAATGTTGACAATAAAACCTTAAAAACCGCCTCGAATGCTGTTTGTC
>JAHHOC010000353.1 GCA_018677115.1 Arenicella sp.
GGCTTTCGCCGCGTCCGGCTCGAACGCCGGCTTCCTGCTGCGTGCGGCCAAGCTCCGGATCTGTCCGAGATCAGGCGGTAATTCTCTCCGTGCGCTTAGGATTAACCCTTTACGCGTCCGACGAGACGCGACGGCAACGTCCATGGGAGACGGCAAATCATGATCCACGAAGTCGAAGGCGATATCCTCCTGTCCAGCGCAGCGGCAATCGCGCACGGCGTCGCACCCAACGATCCGATGGATCAGGGGCTGGCGCTGGCCCTGCGCGAGCGCTACCCCGCGATGCACAAGGATTTCCATCATTGGTGCCATGTGCGGCATCCGAAACCCGGTGAGATATGGATGTGGGGAACAGTTGGAGGCATGCGCTTAGTTAATTTGATCACCCAGGAAGGTGGCTACGGCCATGGCGCAAAACCAGGCCAGGCTAGTCTCAAGAATGTTCGCAAGTCACTCAAGGCATTAAGGAAACTGGCTAAAAAGGAAAAATTCAGTTCAATTGCGCTGCCCAAGTTAGCGACCGGGGTGGGTAATCTGGATTGGGCCGATGTTAAGCCAGTAATTTACGACCAGCTCGGCGACATGAAGATTCCTGTCTATCTGTATAACGTATTCCATCAAGGCCAACAGGCTAACGAAGGCTGAAGCCAGCGATCCCGCAGCTACACTGCGGCAATTCATATGGTTTTTGTTCAGATAAGGACATCGCAGCTGGTATTATCGGCGGCCAGTCATTATTAATCAGGAGCTATTATGAGTATCACTGTTGCAGCGTATGCTACGCAATCAGCCACCGAAAATTTGGCGCCATTCAGTATCGAGCGGCGAACCCCGGAAAAGGACGATGTGAGTATCGACATTCTTTATTGCGGGGTTTGTCATTCTGATCTGCATTACGCACGCAACGACTGGAATTTTACGATTTACCCTGCTGTCCCCGGTCATGAAATCGTCGGCCGGGTTGCCGGGACTGGCTCCGAGGTGACTAGTTTTAAGACTGGTGATCTGGTTGCAGTTGGCTGCCTGGTGGATTCCTGCAGAACCTGTGCCTCCTGCGAGGAAGGGCTTGAGCAGTACTGCGATCAAGGTGCGGTTATGACCTATGGTAGTCTGGATTATAAGCGTGGCAAGCAACCGACGCTTGGCGGATACGCCAAGAACATCGTGGTAAATGAAGGGTATGTGTTGCGCATGCCGGAAAATCTGAACCCAGCTGCCGCCGCACCCCTGTTATGCGCGGGAATAACGACTTGGTCGCCGCTGAAAGAATGGAATGTTGGTCCGGGTATGACGGTGGGTGTGATCGGCCTGGGTGGACTGGGACACATGGGAGTGAAATTTGCGCACGCGATGGGTGCCCGGGTAGTGATGATTACCACGTCTCCGGACAAGGGCAATGACGCTATGAAGCTCGGTGCAGATGATGTGCTGATTTCCAGTGATAAGGACGCGATGAAAGCGCAGCGGGGAAAATTCGATTTCTTGCTGGATACTATTCCCGTGGGGCACTCGCTGAATCCCTATTTGTTACTGCTCAAACGCGATGCAACGCTGGCTATCGTCGGTGCCATTGAACCGATGGATGGGTTTCATGCCGGTATGCTGTTGGCCCGGCGGCGGCGAATTGTAGGGTCTTCGATTGGCGGTATAAAAGAGACTCAGGAGATGCTGGATTTTTGCGCTGCAAACGGTGTGGTGTCCGATATCGAAATGATAAGCATCGACAATATCAACGAAGCCTATGAACGAATGCTCAACAATGATGTGAAATACCGCTTCGTAATCGATATGGCATCTTTAAAATGATAGAAAAAGTAAATTCGCTGCGCCGGCATGACAATGCTTGAGGAAACTTTCTGATGAACCAGCGAAATGCCTATGCTGAAAAAGTTGTTGCACAACTGAATGTCAACAATTATGCCAATCTGCTGCCCATTTTTGACCAAGCGATTGAGCAGTATGCTGATCGAATCGCGTTTACCGCTTTGGGGCAGGATCTCACGTTCGCGGAGGTAGAACAATACAGCCGCCAGTTCGGCGCCTGGCTGCTCAGTGACGGTGGATTGCAGAAAGGCGACAGGGTGGCAGTGCAGTTGCCTAATCTGCTGCAATACCCGATTGCTGCATGGGGGATT
>JAHHOC010000370.1 GCA_018677115.1 Arenicella sp.
CTCGGCCGTATCCATGACGCAGGCGAAGCACTGGCTGCAGCAGATTTTGCGCGTCAAGCAGGCTTTGACAACTTCAATCTTGATTTGATGTTTGGTCTACCTCAACAAGATCTGGACCAGTGCCTTGAAGATGTAGCTAAAGCCATTGAAGCAGGTCCGGCACATGTATCGTGTTACCAGTTAACCATTGAGCCAAACACGCTGTTTCATCATCGGCCGCCCGTGCGCCCGGACGATGAAACATTGTGGAATATGCAGGCCGGTTTGCAGAATCTTCTCGGCAATGCCGAATATCAGCAATATGAGGTGTCCGCCTACGCACGCGCCGACCGCCAATGCCACCATAACCTGAATTACTGGCAGTTCGGTGATTACCTGGGTATAGGTGCTGGCGCGCACGGCAAAGTCAGCGGAACTGACGGCCAGGTGCAACGCTACTGGAAGATCAAACATCCGACGGGCTACATGGCTGCCGATGAAAGTAGCGCGTTTTACGGTGCTGTTAATGTAGTACCTGACACCCAACTCGCATTCGAATTTATGATGAACGCACTGCGCCTGACTGGCGGATTTGATACCGGCCTGTTCACTGCGCGCACCGGGCAGGATATCAACACCATACAGGCGATACTCGACAAGCATATAGACCAGGGTCTGCTCAATTTGGACGGCACAACCGTTGCACCCACCGACTACGGCAGCCGCTTTCTTGACACCCTGTTGCAGGACTATCTGCCTGAATAAAAACTGTGGTAGTGATAAGCTACGCCGAACTCAGACTCGATACACGCCGCTATGCTCTGGATCAAAGCGCTTCATATAATTGCTGTCATCTGCTGGATGGCGGGTATATTTTATTTGCCGCGCCTGTTTGTCTACCATGCCATGGCCGAAGATGAGGTCAGTCGCGAGCGATTCAAAGTCATGGAGCGCAAACTGTATCGCGGGATTATGGAGCCGGCGTCAATTGCAACGTTGGTGTTCGGAATCTGGTTATGGCTTGGCTATGGATTTCAGGGCTCATGGCTCAACCTGAAGCTGGGCCTGGTGGTGCTGCTGCTGATTTACCACTTCTGGTGCGGCTACATGGTTCGCCGCTTTGCACGCGATGAGGTAACACACGGTCACGTGTTTTTCCGTTTTGCCAATGAGCTACCGGTACTGCTACTGGTCGGTATCGTCATTCTGGTGGTAGTCAAACCATTCTAACCCCCTGCCGCCCGGTATGTTCAATATCGTCCTGTATGAGCCCGAGATTGCTCCAAACACCGGCAATATCATCCGCCTGTGTGCAAACGTCGGTGCCCAACTGCACCTGATTGAGCCACTCGGATTTAAACCGGACGAAAAGAAGTTGCGACGTGCTGGCCTGGATTACGCCGACTGGGATAGTATCAACATCTACCCCGGTTTCGATCAGTTCCAGCAAGCGCAGAAGCCACAGCGCCTGCTGACCCTGTCAACCCATAATAACCTCTGCTACAGCTCAGTTCAGTACCAGCGCGGCGACTACCTGTTGTTCGGGCCGGAAACGCGGGGTTTGCCGCCAGCAATACGCCAGTCGGTGCCGGCTGATCAACAAATCACCCTGCCGATGGTGCCCAATAATCGCAGCCTTAACCTGTCTAACTCGGTAGCAATCGTAGTTTATGAAGCCTGGCGTCAGCTGGGGTACGATGGCTCGGGCTGAATGACGCTGCCAATTGCATGAGGGAGATTGAGTTCGGTATACTGAAACACGAACCAGAATAAAGGAGGTATCAGCATGCCAGAATCAAATTTCAGCTTGTCTACGGTGATTGACGACGCCAAAAAGGTAATCACCGATCCATTTGGGTTCTATCGCGCCATGCCCGACAGTGGCGGATTTGCCGACCCGGTGATCTTCGTAGCGGTCATGGGTGCAGCAGCCGGACTGATCTTCAGTGTCCTCGCCATGATCGGCTTAGGGGGTGCCGGCGGCATGGGAATGGCTGGGGGCATGGCACTGAGCGCCGTTATACTGGTGCCGATCGGGATGATAATCGGCAGTTTTATTGGTGCCGCCATTGTATTCGTTATATGGAAGCTGATGGGTTCAGACAAGAACTATGAAACTGCTTATCGTTGTGTAGCCTACAGCACTGCCATTATGCCGGTCGTGGCTTTGATTTCGATGATCCCGTATGTGGCAACACTGGTACGCACCCTGTGGGGCATGATGTTGCTC
>JAHHOC010000389.1 GCA_018677115.1 Arenicella sp.
AGCATGAATAGCCCCATCAGCACAATCAGTGCGCCTGCCACCAGATTGGCTTCCTGACGGTAGGCCATCAGCCATTGGCCCAGGAGGCTGGCGCTCGCACCGAGCGCGACAAAAACCAAACTGAACCCCATCACAAAACAAAGGCTCAACCAAAAAGCCTTCAACCTATTTGAGGCTTCGCTTACCGCGCCGCCGGTCACAACGGATAGATAACCCGGTACGAGCGGAAGGGTACAAGGGGAGAAGAAGGACACAAGGCCGCCGAGAAAGGCGGCCAGAGTGCCCCAGGTTGCGAGGTCCGGCATATCAGAACTCGTATCGTTTGATGCTTTGAGCCTTGCCGTTGGCGGTAAATGCCATCACGTCATAGTTATCCTGCCTGCCGGTTTCCATGCCTGGTGTGCCATGTGGCATGCCAGGGACAGCGAGGCCGAGTGTTTTGTCGCCGAATGGTTGAGAACGGGATTTCAGGTAGGCCTTGATGTCGTCCGCTGGAACATGACCCTCGATCACCACGCCGTCGATAATGCCGGTATGACAAGAAGCCATGTCCCACGCAATCTGATGTTGGGTTTTGATTTCGTTGATGTTGCTCGTGTTCTTAATGTTCACTTCGAATCCATTGCTCTCAAGGTGCTCTGCCCAGTCGGCACAACATGAACAATTGGGGCTCTTGTAAACGGTAATTGCATGATCGGTTTTACCCGATACGCCGTTTACTAGAGTGGGTTCGGCGGCGTGAAGTTGGAATCCCATAGAAAAAGTGCTCAAAGCAAGAGCGATTGAGCCGGCAGCGATAGAGGTTCTCATAGAGTGTTCCTGTCAAATGATTTGAGTGAGGCTGGTGTCGCAGGTTTTGGCGCGTCACCAGCCATGTGCTCTTGATTAGTTATTGGCTGGATTCGTCCTGATTGCTTGATGGCGACGCTTTGTTGTGACTCTGCATCATCTTCATGCACGCCGCCTGCATTTTGGAACGATCCTCGGCGGACATGCCGGACATCATTCCCATCATGCCGCCCATGGTCTCCATGTGTTCGCCCATCATGCCCATACCTTGCTGTTCAGGTTTGTGGGCAAAAGCGGAAACGCTAGCGATGGCGGCGGTAAGAACAGCACCTGCACCGATCATTTTGAACGTAGTGGTTTTCATCGCCATTCTCCTTACGCGCAGATCCGGACCCGTGTAGCCATTGCCAGAACTGCTTTTGTGTTCGAGCGGATATTCTTGTGCCGAGCTTTGGAGCCCGGACTCGGCGGAACAGTGGTTCAGGAGCGAGAATCAGGTGGGGGCGTGAGAACGTCTTCGATAGGACTCTGATATTCCGCACTGATCGGTGCGGCATCAAAACCTGTGGTGGGCCGAATACTTGGAATGGAGCTTGCGCCTGTTAGCGCATATAGCGGTAATAAGGGGCATTGCGCTGCGATCCGCAGACAGTTCATCTTCTCAGGATCACTGCAGTTCGTCGGTACCTTGGCGGTGCCAGATTCCATATCAGCCGAATAACCTTGACCCATTCCACGGCAATGAGTCTCACTGCCAATCGCATCAGTGGCACCCATTGCTACCCCAGCTAGACCCGATGGTACGGTGCCGAGCAAAAGCAGAATACTTAGCAATGCGGTGGTGACGTTTCGGAAGAGCATTGGTCGACCCGGATTAAATACCAAAGGTGATCATAAAACCCTTGAGCTGCTCATACGTCAAGCACTGGATCAGGGCAATCAAAAAAATCTTAAACCTATATCACCTCTGTGAACCAGGGCACTGAAAGTGCCTTCCCTCCCAATTCACAGAGGTAATTTCCAATGTCTGAACAATGTCCCAACTGCCTGTCCTGGCGGTTCGGCAAGAACAACTACGGCAAGAAAACCGCTGGTGTGGTCGGTGCGTCTGCCGGTATCTACGACGGTTATGCAGCTGCCACTGCCGGTGCACAAGCGGGTGCCGCGATGGGGCCAGCAATTCAGCGGGGTTCAAAGAACGGAAAATTGGAAATAGCTTAGTTAAGCGTTATAAACCAGGCAGCCGAAATATCGGCTGCCACTAAGCGTGCGCCACATCTTTCCAACATTCAGCAAAGCAATGTATTTGGGCGCTGGCCCTCACAACGCTCCCACTGAACGGTCGTATGCTGGATGCCAAAGTGCTGATTCAGCATCTCAGCGGCCTCACTGATCACCTGATCGTCACTCTCAGGGTCCGGTTTCACCAGATGAACGGTCAGCGCATTTTCGGTAGTAC
>JAHHOC010000397.1 GCA_018677115.1 Arenicella sp.
CTCTAGGTCTGGCTCCACACAATAGAGATTCCAGAAATTTTCAGGACATTCACGATCAAAACCGGCAAAATCTGCGGCAAAAAATAATCGCCCATTAGCGGCAAACATTAACTGGCACACCGCCGCAGCCTGTTGAAAGGTAACTTGTTGTTGGTTTGTAACCTCCAGCGATTCGTTTTCCAGCGTGTAATCTGCGAGCCATAACTCAACACTATCCCAAGGCATATTAGGGTGATTCCACTGTACCCACGCGATTTTGTGGTTATGCCTGTCGATCACCAGATTGCTATAAAAATCTGCGCCCGACTGAAATGGCTTTGGTAACGCCGGCTTCTCGTCCTCTGATATGACTGCCAGGAATGACTGGTTTTCCACTTCTGTTAACTGCTGCTCAACGATGGCGATGAGCATACTGTCGCCGATCTTGGCAAGGTCGGTATACATAAGCTTACCTTCAGCGCTTTCCGCGGTAAGCTGTCTTGGCTCTCCTGCCGCCTCGACCTCGACTGACTGCCTGTACAAGCACTGATCCTGATTATTGGTGAAATAGATCTGGCCGTCCAACAACCAATATGGCTTGCCACCATATTCGCTAACCCTGGTTCGCAAATCATAGTTGGGAGGCGTCAGGCATGTATGCTGTCCCGCGCTTGTCAATACCAGTGCCTGCCGGCTGCCCTGTTGTTTCAGGGTGGTTAAATAAAGAACCGCTTCGTCGAGCAAGGATGGGTAAGCGAACGTTTCACCATCTGCAAAAACTTGTTCAATTTTCAGGTCAGATTGCCAGTTCAGGAAGTCGGGCATATGTAGTCAGTTACGGCTTCATTCCAGCGCTGAATTGCCAGCTTATCTGGTCCATTATCGAAATGTCGTATTGCTGGAAAAACTCCTGGCCAACCTCCAGTGCTGCAATAATGGGGCGTGTTGACGAATAAAGCGGCTTGCGCAGACTGCCCTGCACATAAGGCTGCATATGATGAATGCTGTCGATTGAACCGTCCGCAAGGATGAACGCTATTTCGATCGGCGCAACCACGTTATTCATATGAAAACTGGCACGTTGGGGTCGTTCAAACAGGAACAAAATTGGAGTAGCCTCTATAGTGGATTCACATACACGTTGAAATCCTGCCGCGCGGGTACGGTTTGTATTTGCGATTCTCACGGCAAAGGTGACGCTCTCACCCTTAGCTTTCCTCAGGCTAACCTGGCCGGCAACCATTTTCCGCAGGTTTTCATTGTCGCTTTGGCAGTCACGGGCAGCTGCACAGCTGCTGAATAACAAGCCAAAGACAACCAACAACGCATGAAGCTTAATCGTTGAGTGAAACATACAGACAGGCAGGTTGGCGACAAGCCTAAGCGGGATGCCGCAGGATTTTCTGAATTTTTTCGGCCAGTCTCAAGGCGCGCAACCCCTGCAGGCCGGTAACCATCGGCATACTGTTGCCCTGCGCCACATCAATGAAATGAGCTAACTCAACCTGCAGGGGCTGTTCGTTTGCAAACTTCTCATGCGCTACCTCAAGGCTGGGAAACTTACCATTTGCAGGCACCTCGCCCTTGGTGACAATATCCAGTTCCTGGTCCATAAGGTTAATACCGTAGTAACCCTCCGGACCGAACACGCGAAATCGGCGAAAGCGCTTGTTGGATACCCTGCTAGCAGTGATGTTGGCAACGGCACCGGACGGAAATGTCAGCCTCACATTGGCTAAGTCGGTATGATCGGTGACAACCGATGCACCAATTGCCTGTACGTCTGTCACTTCTTCATCGACCAACGATAAGACCAGGTCAAGATCATGAATCATCAGGTCCGTAATTACATCAACGTCGGTGGCACGCTCAACAAATGTCCCCAATCTATGAACCTCTATGTATTTAGGCTCAGTCACTTTGTCTACTACTGCGCGCAATGCCGGGTTATATCGTTCAAGGTGACCTATTAAAAAAGGGGCACTGTTCTGCGCCGCCAATTCAACCAGCTTGGCCGCTTCATCTACGCTTGCTGCAATCGGTTTTTCGATCAGCGTTGCGGTACCCGTCTCCAAAAACGGTTGTGCAACATCGAAGTGCAGTGACGTGGGCACTACGATCGACACCGCATCAACCTTGTCGATCAGGTCGAAGTAATTATCGGTCGACTGACAAGCGTATTTCTCTCCCAGCTGGCGAACCCGGTCGAGATGAGTATCAGCCAGCCAGGCGAGCTCAACATTGTCCATTTGATCGTATATTTGGGCATGAATTTGACCAAGATAGCCAACGCCCACTACTCCCACTCGCGTTTTTGTGCTCATTCGAACCGATACTGATTTTGCTGTTCCAAGGCTTGGATTATACGTGAAATCAGGCGTGAAAATGCACTGCATGATGCATCGGCCGGTAGCGCACCGCAGTGTCGCTGTTGCAGTTTTGGTGTACACTCCGCTGTTCCTGAATCAGTTGCCGAAATCCAGGGTGCGCGTTTGTCAGACATCATATTACTCACGCTTTCGGGCGAAGACCGAATTGGTTTAACACGGGATATTTTTTCTGTTATTGGCGACCTCGATATCCGGATATTGGATATTGGCCAATCAGTGATCCACAATCGAGTGTCTCAGGGGATGATGCTGCAGTTACCAGCTGACCAGACGCACGATAGCATTGCGCGCCAATTAGTTGAACACGGAGAATCGATGGATCTGGCGATTCAGATAAAGCCTATCGAATCGGAGGCATACCAGCAGTGGGTCGAACATCAAGGTATGGATCGCTTTATTTTGACAATGTTGACACGTGAAGTTGCTGCCGAAGAAATTGCCCGAGTGACTGAGGTAGCAGCAGATCAGGGGTTGAACATTCACGATATAACGCGGCTAAGTGGCCGTGTGCCAATTGATCGCCCAGTTACCAATGAAACCAAATCCTGCGTCGAATTTTTGCTGCAAGGTCGTCCACAGGATTTGAAAAAAATGCGCTCGAGTTTTTTGCACATCTCTTCGGAACTCGACATCGATATTGCTATCCAGGATGACAATGCGTTCCGACGCAGCCGTCGCCTGGTCTGCTTCGATATGGATTCAACCCTGATTGACGCCGAGGTCATCGATGAACTCGCTAAACGTGCCGGCGTCGGCAAGCAAGTCGCCGCCATCACAGATCGGGCCATGCACGGTGAAATTGATTTTAACGGCAGTTTCAAGGCGCGTATGGCTCTGCTGAAAGGCTTAAGCGAAGAAGTTCTGCAAGATGTCGCAGGCAGCATTCCGATAATGGAGGGTGCCGCATGTTTAATCAAAAATTTAAAAGCCTATGGTTTCAAAACCGCGATATTATCCGGGGGCTTTGATTATTTTGGTGATCACCTGCAAAAAAAGTTTGGCATTGATTACGTTTACGCCAACAAATTGGACATCGCCGGGGGCAAATTGACCGGACAAGTGATCGAGCCGGTTATAGATGGTAACAGCAAAGCCAAGCTGCTGAAGGAGTTGTCACGCCGTGAAGGCATACATCCACAACAGACAATTGCGGTCGGCGACGGAGCCAATGACCTGCCAATGTTGAGCGCAGCAGGATTAGGAATTGCATTTCGTGCCAAGCCTTTGGTGCGCGAAGCCGCCAAGCAATCCATGTCCACGCATGGGCTTGATAGCATTCTCTACTTACTGGGTTACAAAGACAAAGACATACAACGATAATAAGCCGCCGACCTTATTCAAGCGACAGCTCAATGTTGTCTATCAACCTGGCTTTGCCGAGAACTGCGGCTGCCAAAACTACAAGTTCAGTATCAGCTCTAGTCGCCGGCTGCAAATCAGTCTGTCGACACACAACAACATATTGTGGTTCGAAACCTGTCTCCTTAAGCTCCTCAATTGCAGCGCTTTCAAGTTTTTTGATCGTGCTGGTGCCCGCCTGCAGTTTTGCCGCGAGTTGCTTCAGCACCTGTTGCAGCATGGGCGCTTTGAGCATTTGTTTTTTGTTTAAATAGCCGTTTCGTGAAGATA
>JAHHOC010000441.1 GCA_018677115.1 Arenicella sp.
CTACTAATCTACTTTCCTACTCTGAAGAATTGGACCAGACAGAATGGTTAAAGACTAATGCCGCACAATTACCAAACTCTGCTATATCTCCAGATGGAACCGCAACCGCAGATAAATTGTACGAAGATAATACAACTGACTACCACACGGCGAACCAATTCGGGATCACTGTTACATCCGGCGTTGATTATGCGCTATCTGTATATGCCAAGTATGCTGGTGATGGAGTGCATTTGCAGATAAGAGTGCATGGGCAAGGCGCAGGAGTGGCTTGGTGTAACTTTGACTTGGACAATGGGATTACAGGGAATAGCGGCGGAACGCATTTAATTTCTCAGTCGATAGAAAGTGTTGGCGATGGGTGGTATCGATGCGTAGCTATTGTTCAGTACCCTAGCGGCGGATCTGATGAGGGTTTACAGCTTGTTTTATGTCAAACTCCATCGACGGATTCAGAAATCCCGACATATTTAGGTGATGCTAGTTCCGGTATTTATGTATGGGGCATGCAGATGGAGGTTGGATCTGTTCCAACATCGTATATTTATACTGGGTCTGGCTCCGCCACCCGCACCGCCGAGACCCTGCAATACCCGCTGACCACGCCGCAGACGGAGGGGATGGCGGTGGTAGTCCTTGGCGGATTCAGCACCACAGCACCCGGTACACAGGGCATCGTCGGATTCACCGCAGCAAGCACTACAAGCCTTGCCTACCGCACAAGCGCGGCAACACCCGTCTATGCATCTGACGGAACCAACGTGAGTGACACAGGCGCAATCGCAAACGGTTCTGCTGTTGAGGCGATTGCCGTGCGATGGGGCAGTGCAACGCATACGGTCGGCTACAGGACATCTACCGGCTGGACATGGGATGCAACTCCTGCCACATACGATGGTGCATGGACATCCGACAATACCTTGCAGGTTCTCAAGTCGCTGGGCGAGCCATACAACCTCTCAACCGTGGCGATTTATGAGAGTGATGAAGGAACGAGTTGGATCGAATCGGAGTACCCGACATGAGCCGAGAAGCATGGATCTACGCAAAGCCCGCAGCCTGGGCTTCTATTGCACCGGCAGAGGGTGAGTCGCCGGAGTGGCAGTACAGCTACGACAACGCAATTAGCGGCTTCTGGAACGACTACACCGGAGGCTTCCGCGTGTACAACGTACCCGGTATTGCGGTGCAATCGTTGGTTGATGCCTTGGAAGCAGCACAACCCGGTAGCGTGGCGCACACCTTCGCCTGGGAATATCCGGCAGGCACAGACTCGCTCGATGACTTCCCGACTGATCCGACGCCGATCCTTGCCGTGATGAAAGATCACAAGGAATACGATATTGACGGCAACGAGATCAGCAGCACACCGCCCACACTCGAAACCCCCAACTGGGGGCATAGATTCGCAGGCCAGCAGGACAGGATCTTCGCAGGCGGGTTTTCAGCAGGCTTTTCAAAAGGTTTCAAATAATGGCAATTAAGACTCTGACAGAAATACTCGCCGCCTTACCTGATAACCAGACGCGGGCCATCACTGAGGAGACGCTACGGGATGCCTTCGAGTCCCTTGTGGCAGTCGGCGGCACGATGTACGGCAGCGCCGTGGATATTACAGCGACCACCGCATGGCAGCCGTTTGCATGGTTCACCGCTTCAATCGACACCAATGGCTTAACTGAGGATCTGACACAGGGACATTTCACACTTGGTGCAGGTGCGGGTGGTGTCTATGCCGTGGATGCAAGTCTGGGCATTTTCAGCAACTTCGCCGGGTGGGTTGAGATCGCGGTGACAAAGAATGGCAACTTGACGCCATACCGCAAGAAACGCAGCCTGACCGCTGGCGGCGATGGTGAATTTGGCATCCCGGCCAGTGGTAACCTTGCAGACGGAGATACGGTGGGCTTGGCGATGCGCGCAAGCGGCAATGCAACGATTACTCTGGTCGATGGGCAGTTTAGGGCGTTCAGGATTTAAAGTGACGCACGATCAGGAAAAACAATGGCTGGACCTGGTGACGATAATAGCAATCGCAGTGATGACCGCGCTCGCCGCGTACAGTTATCTAGCGACGTGAAGGACAAGTTGATCTCTGCCCTGGTGGCGGTGATTGTCAGCCTGGGAGGTGTGATTGGATATGTGAAATTAAATCCCGATACGGTGCGGCCCTACCCTTGGACAAGCCTGCAAGCCAAGGCGGATAAAGAGGCGACACTGCGAGAGATTTACGCGCATATTGATCTGAGGTTAAAGCCGCACGAAGACCACTTGAGGCGGGCTGACAAAGGCTGGGAAATGATCTACGAGATGCGTAGCGACATCAAATTGATTAAGCAGCAGTTGGGGCGGATGGAATGACTGAACTGCTTAGATGGTTGCCGCTTGGTGCCGCAGTGATTGCCGGTGGCATTGCCTGGGGTGCGCAGCAACAGCAGATCAAGTCGCTGGAGCAGGCTGTGGCAACGCAAGCGCAGCTCCAAGACAGGCAGACCGACATGCGGGTTCAGGCGGCAAGGATCGAAGAGCATGTTGAAGCAAACGAGCGACGCCTTGAGGAAATTCTGAGGCTATTGCGGGAGCGGTGAATGGACGTATCAACGATATACGAGAGCGCGAAGCAGGTGGTGCTGGCCCACCCGTACAAGTCAGCAGCCATCGGTGCGATCCTGCTGGGCGTGGTGATCGGCGCGGTGCTGTTTTGATGCGCGATCAAGACACACTTGACCAACGCACCAAGCGGAACCTCGTAGGGGTCCACAGGGCGTTACAGATCGTCGTGGAGCGCACGCCGGTTGTGCCTGGGTATCAGATGTGTGTCACCGAAGGACTGCGCGACATGCAGCGGCAGGCGGAACTGCTCAAGACCGGCGCATCGACCACGATGAACAGCAGGCATCTAACCGGGCATGCGTTTGATTTTGCCATGTTCGACAACAAAAAGGCCCCGCCTGATGATTTTGTTAAAAAGATTGACCCCGCCTACCGTGAGCAGTGGAAGCTTTTTCGGGAAATTGCGGCTGCTTTGGACATTGAAATTGTCTGGGGCGGCAATTGGTCCTCTATTGCGGATGGAACTCATGTCCAGCTGTCC
>JAHHOC010000448.1 GCA_018677115.1 Arenicella sp.
GATCTGTGCCGATGCTCGATCTTTAATTGTTTGTCGTTATTCTGGTGTTCGGCATAAAAGTCAGGGTAAGCATATTTCTGCAGATAGCTTCCAATTACTGCCTGTGGTTCCTCCCATTCAGTTACCTGCACTGCGGAAATTGCTCGTTCCATGCCCACCCAGGCATGATAACCGACGAAGTTGACAAAATTAGTGCCCTGTAACAACAGCTGCGCCATGATGGCATTATTGTCATTTTGTTCGGAAAGGTGGCAATCGGTACAGGTCTTGGTTTCAGTCAAGCGGGTAGTGTGTGGGAAGTGAGGGGCGAAGGCCTGCGAACTGTAGCCACTGGCAGCAATAGGTGGCTGTTGAATGTAAATTTTTTCCCGGTTTGCATTGGTTGATGACAGCACAAGAGCAGAAGAGGAGCGCACCGGAGCGATGCGGCCACCATTAATTCCACCGCGTCGGCCAAGTTGAAACATCTGGTCACGTGCAACCTGGGGATTGTACGTGGCGTAATTTCTGGATTCTCCACCCTCGTAGTGATTTCTTTCAGTTTTCCAGTTGGCTTCAATCGGTAAGTGGCAGCCAGCACAGCTGGTGGTCCAGGATGTGTGACAGGTATAGCATTCGATCTCCTCATCTTTGTGCGCACGATCTGCAGCAGCGACATTGCTACCCCAGGTCTGGGATTGCGTGTCGCTGCTGACTGTTTTGGCCCGAGCCGATTTAGCGTTATAACCCGGATGTTGCGGATTGATCGAATCTTTTACCAGCGATACTTCCCATTCCATTCCCGGGTTTACCAATGAGCGTTGTATCAGTTTGTTATCCAACCATTCAAAGCGTAATTTTCCGTCCGGATTTCGGATGGTAGCCAGTTTATTACCTTCGGGCGGTGCCGCGGGCCCGGATGTAATCAAGTTGGGATATTTGTCTGCTGTGCCGTGACAGTCGACACAGTCAATCTCCACCGCGTTGGCAACTTCGCCATACATATGACCGTTGCCATGCGAATCCTGGCTGAAATGACAGTCGGAGCAGTGCATGCCTTTGTCAGCATGTATTGATGACATGTGTACGCCTTTGTCAAACTTAGCGGGATCATCATCACTGATTTTGTTGCCCTCGGCATCCAGTAAATTACCATCTCGATCGCGTTTGAAGATCGCCCGGAAATTCCAGCCGTGCCCGTGATAGTCGGCAAACTGGGTGTCCTTCAGCTGTGGGTTCAGCTCCGACACTTTAGCGACAAATGCCGGGTCTGACCATTTACCTCGAATGGCGGCTTTTTCCGGGTTGCGTAAATTGGTTTTACGAATCTCCGAATGAGTTGGGTATTTCTGTTGTTCGGGCCACATGTGTGGTGCGTCCGATTCGTAATCCCACATTGTGTAGCCCAGATAGGTGTTCACAAACATGTTCGGCTGATGCATATGGCAGATCATGCATTGCGAAGTCGGAACGGCGCGGGTGAACTCATGTTTCAACGGGTGGCCGGATTCACCTTTTGGTATGGTCGGGTCCTTGGTCTGGGTTTTTCCAAGATGGCCAAAACCAGCATATTGCCCGGAATGCTTGGGATCCCGATCGTTGGCATAAACGACATGGCATCCGGAGCAGCCTGAAGACCGGAAATCACCCGGATTGTCATTGGTACCCAGAAACCAGGCATTGGGATCATTCAATCGGGTCTTGGTTATATTTATCAACGGTACCGAGATGCGCCCTCCTGTGCCCGGCCCCCTGTTGGACTGCCTGATATCAGGTCGGCCCGGCTCTTCGAGACGCTGAAGCTGACCCAGGAAATTCGGTAATCCGGTTTCCGGGAACAGGTTTGAAATATTCCTTCCACCCCGCTCAAAAACCCGAAAGATATCTCCCGGGCGTACTGTTTCCCAGGCGGGAAGGGGCGCGAAGGAAGGCAGGATGCCATGCTTCTTAGCCAGCTCCGCAGCGTTCGGCATAACAGGCCCGGCAATAGCTGCTCCGGTTCCGTCACGCGTGTAGGCTTCGCCGAGAATGTAATTCTTGAACGGCAGTATTCCGTTGTTATAGGCGGCACCGCCCCACAACATTGCACTGGTGCTCATCAGGCTGCGCTTGGCTGCCTTGATTATCGGTAAGTGGCAGGCACCGCAGGCTTCTTCTGCTACTCGATAGTCGCCCGGATTAACAAAGCGTACGTACTCGGGGCTCTCCTTGTTGAGCAGGGCATAGGCATGCGGCGGATTGGCGCTGGACGGGTAATGCCAGGT
>JAHHOC010000453.1 GCA_018677115.1 Arenicella sp.
ATCGGCAGCAGGTTGATACACTTCACTGAATTCGCTGAAGGCGTTAAGCGCCGCCTGCAGATCGTCGCCATCAGGCAACTCAAAGGCATCGCAGCCACAGCGGCTCAGGAAACCCAGTTGGTCAAGATGCACGTCGCCTACTGCACGAATCTCACCTGCAAAAAGAAATTGCCGGCGCAACTTTTGTGCATGCGAGTATGCACGTCCATCAACAAAATTAACCAGCGGTAAGACTATCATATTTATCTGGTGCAGATCGTCAGCAATGTCCTGCGGGAATTGGTCTGCGGCAATCTGTACAGCGGTTATTCCATCACGGGCAACAATGTGCTGTTTATTATGCTTCCAGAAATTCATCGGCACGCTAAAATTGCCATCAGGCAGGCGCTCTACTGTCAAATCATCATTTTCCGCCAGGTGGATAAAGTCATTGTCCAACACTGATTGTTGCTTGATTACCTTGCGGTTCGCAATATCCTGTTGAATACGATCTGGCGAAGCCTTGGCGCGCGCCTTAATAGCCCGGTTGGCAGCCATTAGCCAGTCTCCCGGTAAACTCTCTGTTTAAAAGGCTCGATCCCGATGCGCCTGAAAGTATCAAGCATTCGTTCATTTTCATCACGCTGTTCACGGTAAACATGCAGGATGTCTGATATCGCGTCGCTGACCTTGTGTTTGGCAATTGCGGGTCCCAGGTGGGTTCCAAGTGCGGCGTCATTGCTGGCATCTCCACCGACGGTCAACTGGTACCATTCCTCGCCCTTTTTATCCACGCCGAGGATACCAATGTGGCCCACGTGGTGGTGGCCACAGGCATTCATGCAGCCGGACATTTTCAGTTTGACCTCACCGATATCATACAGTTCGTCAAAGTCAGAGAACCTTTCATTAATCTGCCTGGCGATATCGATCGAGGTGGCGTTTGCCAGCGAACAGAAGTCCAGTCCCGGGCAGCAGATCATGTCATTCACCGAACCAATATTCGGAGTTGCCAGTCGATGTTCTTGCAACGCCTTCCACACCGTCAGCAGATCCTGTTCGCGCACGTCGGCAAGCACCAGATTTTGCTCATGGGTAACGCGAATCTCACCAAAAGAATATTGTTCGGCAATATCAGCTAGTGCATCCATCTGTGCATCGGTGGCGTCGCCCGGCGCGATACCATGTTCCTTAAGCGATACATTAACAATTCGATAGCCATCGCGCCGGTGATCCACAGTATTGTTGTTGTACCAGGCCGCAAACCGGGTATCAAGATTCAGCCACTTTGTCACCCGCTCATCACCAGGCTGCAGGTCTTCATATGCGGGGAGCGGGAAGAAGCCGGCCATGGTTTCAAAATCGATGTCATGCAGAGTCAATTCGCCGTCTTTGCTGTGTTGCCAATCCTGCTCGACCTGGACACGGAAGGCATCAATACCGAGACTTTTTACGAGGATTTTTATCCGTGCTTTGTATTTGTTGTCGCGCCGGCCATGCAGGTTGTAGACCCGTAAAATCGCATCACAATAAGATACTATGTGGCGGCGCGGTAGAAATTCCTTGATCACCTTGCCGATCACCGGCGTTCGCCCAAGACCGCCTCCGACATACACACGAAACCCAATCTCGTTTTCCTCATTGCGTATCACCTGCAGGCCAATATCGTGGAACTGCACCGCGGCACGGTCGTTGTTGGCTCCGGTAACGGCAATCTTAAATTTACGTGGCAACCAGTAAAATTCCGGGTGCAGGGTCGACCACTGGCGGATGATTTCACAATACGGCCGCGGGTCGACAATTTCATCGACTGCGACACCGGCATACTGGTCCGAAGAGATATTGCGGATACAATTACCACTGGTCTGCATCGCATGCATCTCGACCTTGGACAGGTCTTCCAGTATATCCGGCACATCAGCCAGCTCTGGCCAATTAAACTGGATATTCTGGCGGGTAGTAAAATGGCCATAGCCGCGATCATATTTGCGGGCTACATAAGCAAGGGTTCTCATTTGTTGGGAACTTAACAGCCCATAGGGAATCGACACCCGCAGCATGTGCGCATGAATCTGCATATACAGGCCATTACGCAAGCGCAGCGGCTGTAGGCTTGCCGCACTCAACTCGCCTGCCAGATGGCGTTCAACCTGACCGCGAAATTGTGCTACGCGCTCAGCAACAATGGTCCTGTCGACCTCGTCATATTGATACATAATGGAATCTGGATTTGGTAGCGCCGGGGGCCACGTTCTGAGACTATAACGCCACGATTAAATAAAAATAAGTAATAAGAAATTATATTTATATAAGCTGTATGTCTGTTGCGATGGGCCGAACACAAAGCTCATGTTGCCGTATAATGCGCATTCAATTTGATTACCTGCTGAATCCTCGAAATTGAATCATTTGTCTACCGAGTTCTCGCCCAGGCCCGAACTTTCATATCCCTTTGAAAAGAACTGGCATCCTGCGCCGGGCGAGCCATTCGAGGTGGCCGACGGCGTGTTTTGGCTGCGAGTGTCAATGCCTCTTGCCCTCGACCACATTAATTTATGGCTGCTCAGGGATGGTGATGGAT
>JAHHOC010000504.1 GCA_018677115.1 Arenicella sp.
CACCTTCCCAGATAAATGATGATACTTTTTGTTGTTTTCTGGCTGCCATTTCTATATCTCATTTACAAAGTAGCGGCGCATGGTTAATGCCGCATATTTAGTGATTATACGTTTGTTACCCGTTCGATTTCTTCCAGCGAGGTAACCCCGTCACGTACTTTCTGCAAACCCGAATGCCGCAAATCGGGCACGCCCTCACGCAGCGCAGTCTGTTCAATATCCTGTTCGGTGCAGCCTTCCATAATTAATGTTTTTATCTGGTCGCTGATCGGCATCACCTGAAACACACCAGCCCTGCCGCGATAACCCTCAGTGCAACTGGCACAGCCTTTTTCATCGGCCTGAAAAAGTTCCAGTTTTCCAATTTCATCTTCGCCAAACCCCGCTTCGGCCAGCACCTTATCGGGCAGACTGGTGGGCTTCTTGCAGTTGAGGCAAAGCTTCCTTATCAATCTTTGTGCAACAATTAAATGAACTGCCGATGCGACATTGAAGGCTGGCACACCCATATTAAGTAATCGAGTAAGCGTGGAAGGCGCATCATTGGTATGCAGTGTTGACAGCACCATATGACCAGTTTGCGATGCCTTGATGGCGATCTCCGCAGTTTCCAGATCCCGAATCTCACCCAGCATTATGATGTCCGGGTCCTGGCGTAAAAATGCGCGTAGGGCATCAGCAAAATCCAGGTGCGCTTTTTCGTTAATGTTTACCTGGGTAATGCCCGGTAACAATATTTCAACCGGATCCTCGACCGTGGAAATATTCTTGGTGGGTGAATTAAGCATGGTCAGCGCAGAGTAAAGCGTCACTGTTTTACCGCTACCGGTAGGGCCGGTGATCAGAACCATGCCATAGGGACGCGACACGACCCTCTTGTAAATGTTGAGCTGTTCCTTGGTAAACCCGAGTATGTTTAAGTCAAGATTTGCTGAACTTGAATCAAGGATCCGCATCACCACTTTTTCGCCGTAGAGAGTGGGAAGCGTATTGACACGAAAGTCAAAGGCCTTGGTCTTTGAGATTTTAAGTTTTACCCGCCCGTCCTGTGGAACCCGGCGCTCAGCGATGTCCAGCCGCGAAATAATTTTGATGCGCGCAACTATCCTCGGCGCAAACGAAATAGGCTGGGTTGTGATCTTGTGCAGGATGCCATCGATCCTGAAACGAATGCGTAATTCTTTTTCAAACGGCTCGATATGAATATCTGAAGCACCCTTATTTATTGCGTCGATAAGGATTTTATTAACATACTTAACGATAGGCGCATCATCGGGATCGAAATCGTTGTCTGCATCCTCATCCGAGTCAGCGGTATCATCCGCAATATCAAGCTCAACCTCTCCCTCGCCGAGAAAATCCTCGAGCGTGGAATCCGCTTCTCCTTCGCGGGCATCTTCAATCAGCTTTTCAAGGGCATGCAGTTCCACTTGCAGTGGAATAATCTCCAGCCCGGTATAGAACATGATCTCGTCAAGCGCCGCCTTGTCAGTGGGATCGACCATCGCCACAAACAGGTTTTTACCATGTTTGTAAATAGGCATCGCGAAGTGCCGCTCTACCAGCTTCATATCAATCAGGTCCAGTGGCAGGTATTCCTTGCTATGCACAGTGAGGTCGAAGAAGGGCATACCGAACCGATGTGACAGTTCCTTGCACATCACCTTATTGCTGATCAGGCCACGGTCAACTACCGCTTTGAGAATTTCCCTGGGTTGGCGCTCGGTGGCTACAATATCCAGCAGGCGGCCTTTTTCGACCATCTCAAAGCTGGCAAGAGTTTGTGCGATTGGTGGAAGAGACTGATTCATGGGCTTTAACCTGTACGTTCTCCGCAACTGTATTGGAGAAAGACTAACCGGTTTTTCGCGGGCCGTAGACTATCCACATGCGGACCAAAACATTAAGTCCCCGGAAAGCCACGGCACCGATTACTGCCGATTGTTCAACATTATACTCCGAGAAGTACCTGCGTCGAAGAATATGCTCCGATTTTTCAAAATTTCCCAAAG
>JAHHOC010000174.1 GCA_018677115.1 Arenicella sp.
ATACTGAGTCTGTAGTGGCACAGCAACTGGACGCCGTCATTGATGTTGTTGGGATAGAAGGATTCGCTAATGCGGTTGTTGCTTACGAGCCGGTTTGGGCGATAGGAACCGGTGAGACAGCCACTCCACAACAGGCGCAGCAGGTGCACCAATTCATCCGCGCTAAGTTGAGCGATCTGGACAGCGCTACGGGTGAGCGCATACAGATTTTATATGGTGGCAGCGTAAAACCTGATAATGCGGCGGAGTTATTTTCGCAACATGATATTGACGGCGGGCTGATTGGCGGCGCCGCACTGGATGCCGGTAGTTTTGCAGGAATTTGCATGGCTGCCGGAAATTTGGCTGACTGATAGGCAAGTTGCCTGATAAATAGCTGGGTACCAAGAAAGAGTTATTAAAATGACCATTACGATTCTTATTATTGTTAACGTATTTACCGCTTTGTCGATCATTGTTTTAGCGTTAATGCAGCAGAGCAAAGGCGATATGGGTGCTGCATTTGGTGGAGGCAGTTCACAGAGCATGTTCGGTAGCCGTGGTTCTGCAAACTTCCTGAGCCGTACTACGGCCCTCATGTGTGTGTTGTTTTTTGCAACCAGCCTGACTTTGGCCTACATGTATACACAGCGGGCTGAATCCGAGAGCGTGATGGATGAATCATCTGTCATCCAGCAGTCATCTGAGATCCCTAACCTTGGTGACGAAGTGCCCTCTATTAACGGAGCTGTTGAAGATGCCACTTCCGGTTTACCTGCAATTGAAGGTGAGGAATCGGCCGTCGAGGTATTGGAGCAGGTTGATTCAGCTACCGGACAAGGACAGCAGGCGGATGAGTCGGACATACCGGCGATACCGGATCAATAACGACAATTAAGCCCAGGTGGTGGAATTGGTAGACGATGCACAGGGGGCTGCCCCGCAGAATCATGGGTGTGTGCTCCTCATCCATGAGTCGCATCCCTTCGGGACCAGCCTACGGCTGTCCAAAAACGCTCCCGACGTTTTTGTCGCGAGCGCAGGATGCGCAAAAGCGACCACGCGTAGCGTGTTGTCAATTGAGTCGCGTTGGTGAAGAAGCAGATGAAGTTAATTAAATGCCCAGGTGGTGGAATTGGTAGACACGCTATCTTGAGGGGGTAGTGGCGCAAGCCGTGCCGGTTCAAGTCCGGCTCTGGGCACCAATAAATTTTGAGGAAGTAGATGCCGAAAATAACTTATATTGATTATCAGGGAGTTGCACGCAGCGTAGATGGTGCGGTGGGTGATAGTGTGATGGAAACAGCAACCTCAAATGATATACCCGGGATTGATGCCGACTGCGGCGGCGCCTGTGCCTGTGCCACCTGCCATGTCTACGTGAACGAGGACTGGAGTGCTGTGGTCGGCAAGCCGGAAGATCTGGAAGCAGAAATGCTTGATGTTGCTGACGAAGTTACCGAGTTCTCCCGGCTAAGTTGCCAGGTAAAGATCACCGAGGACATGGATGGTCTGGTTGTGACTACCCCGGAGAGCCAGTTCTAGCCGCTCCACTCGCGTACAAAATCTGTCGGATCAAGCTGCGGTACAGGTTTAACGACTTTAGCGGTTCCCATATATAAGAAACCAACCAGCTGCTCATTGCTGGCTAATCCCAATCCGCGCTGCATTTCTGTATGAAACATTAACGCTCCGGAACGCCATATTGCGCCAACGTTCTGGGCATGAGCCGCAACCATCATCATCTGTGCGCTGGCGGCGGCTGAATATAGCTGCTCAATTTCGGGTACTTTCTCGTGTTCAACAAGGTGGGCGATCACTGCAACAATAGTCGGCGCGCGGAATGGCTTATCCCGCAGCTTGGCATCCAAATCCGGATCTAGATGGTCGCCATCCATGGTGCGTTTTACCTTCGCCATCAGTTGGCCAAGCTGTTGACGCGCCGAGCCTTCAATGACCAGGTAGCGCCAGGGCCGCAGGTTTTTATGATCGCAGGCACGCAATCCGGCTTTGAATATGTTATTGAGCTGATCAGGGGTCGGACCGGGCTCGCTCAGCAGATTAACGGATGTGCGTGAGTGAAGGGCGGTTAAGGCATCCATAGAGTGGAATTCAGGGCTGATTAGACGATTCCATATTATGGTCCAATATCAAACGGTCCATTTGATAAATTGCAAACTGTTGGCTCCCCGAGCTGGACTCGAACCAGCGACCCAATGATTAACAGTCATTTGCTCTACCAACTGAGCTATCGGGGAACAGTTTTCAACAGTCGCGCATCGTACTGATTCAATCCGAGGCGGTCAAGCTATTTCCCTGTTTTTTAGCACTATTTGCCGCGCGACCCGAGTGCCTCAACTGCGTCGCAATTTGCTCTCTGTTTGGGGCTGACCTGTGTCTTCATTCTGGCCCTGCCGGTATACAAAAGATAAACGTGCCGATAATACTGCTGCTGGGAATCACATAGCGTGAACCCTGCGCTGCGGGCCGAGCCGTCTGGAAAGTAGCGCAAGCGGCCGCGTTGGTTAAATACAACCTTGATCTGGCTGGTGCCCTGAATTACTTTGATTATTTCATCGTTGTCATCGAAATTATTGTCGCGGTTTACATCGATAAACGTCATCCAGCCCGCAGACCAATTTCGATAGCGGCTGTAATCATTGCTGCATTTGTGTGTCTGCAGGTCCTGGATCTGGCAAACATGAACTATTTTACGCTGCAATATTGCCGTATAGCGGGCTGCCTGTAACGAGGCGATCAGGTTGTTGCCCTGTACTTCGATCTGGTTCTTGCTAATTACCGATGTAAAACCGGGAGCCGCCAGCGATATCAGGATGCCGCCGATGGTGAATGTCAGTAGTAATTCGGCCAGGGTAAATCCCAGGCATTGGAGCGGCCGTACATATTTTTGAATCATGGTTCCTCCCTGAACCGCTTGCCGGCGTTGTGGCGCTAATTTATCAACAGTGCGGAATTTCTTGGGGACAAATCCGTTTGCCCGCATTATTAGAATAAGCGGCGGGTTTAAAAAGCACAATCACCCTGCGGGGTGATATCAATCCGCATCGGTTATCAGCGCCGATTCAACTATAATGAACGGTCCGCCATCAGTCTTTACTCCCACATGAAGCGAAATTTCCAATTAGTCAGCGACTACCAGCCAGCTGGTGATCAGCCCGAAGCTATTGCACGCCTGGTCGAGGGGCTGCGCAATGGAGAGGCTTTTCAAACTCTGTTGGGAGTAACAGGGTCGGGCAAGACTTTCACCATGGCCAATGTGATCCAGATTTTACAGAGACCCACGATTGTTATGGCGCCTAACAAGACGCTGGCTGCGCAGCTATATTCTGAAATGCGCGATTTTTTCCCGCACAACGCGGTGGAATATTTTGTTTCCTATTATGACTACTATCAGCCCGAGGCTTATGTGCCCAGCTCAGATACAT
>JAHHOC010000048.1 GCA_018677115.1 Arenicella sp.
CGGCTCTATGCTTACCCCCGAAATCATCAGGGAGATGAAGCGGCGCGGCACTTACTAGGTGCCGACTATTCACCTGAACGACATCCCATTGCCGCCGGAGACTCCGGAATGGACGGTGAAGAAAAGCGAATTCCTCGCGCCTCATATTGAAAAAAGCTTTCGCATGGCGGTAGAGCAGGGCGTGAACATTGCCCTCGGCAGCGATGCAGGGGTGATGGCGCATCGCGACGCCAGGCTGGAATTTTATGCCATGGTCAAACGCGGCATGCCGGAGCTGCAGGCGCTGCAGAGCTCGACCATTGATGCCGCAAAATTGTTAGGCGTAGATGATCGTGGACAATTGAAAGCAGGCATGCTGGCCGACATTATCGCGGTCAGCGGCAACCCTTTGGAAGACATCCGGCTGATGGAAGATGTTGCCTTCGTCATGAAGGGAGGCGAAGTGGTTAAGTCGAGCGGGATTGGAGGTTAATTAATTAACGGATCTGCGCCTGCTTTTAATTGAAAAAAGATATCATGTACTGCAAATCAAAAACTCATAGCACGTGCCGCAATGCGACTGCTAATCGTGTGGCTGAATTAAAATGCCGCCCGTTACCAGCGCATCAGGCGGCGCACAGCAACTACTAACTACAGCATGGCCTCAAAATTATCGTTCGTCACCATAGTCATCGCCTATGCGCTTGGTTTACTAAGCGTTGCGGCGGGCATTCCGAAAATTCTGCAGATGCCGCAGGAAATGGAGTTTTTAAGTTCTATCGGGCTCACTGGCATCGCTGTGTCGATATTGGGAGCCGTTCAATTCGCTGGTGGAGTGATGCTGTTTTTAGCCCGCTCCCGATTGGCCGGAGCAGTAATTACAGCGGTCGCGCTGGCGGTCTCAAGTGCTGCGATTTTCGCCAGCGGCAACTCGACATTTGGCCTGGTTTCACTATTGCCATTGGTGATAGCAGCCGTATTGATTTTGATGGAGTTAAAAGGAGGCAGCAGCAATGCCGCCTGATCCTATCAATTGCATGCCAACTGCAGGGCAGGCTCCAATTGCACTAACTCGGGCGACGCATAGCCGGCCCGGCGCAACGCGGCAAATTCCTTGCATGCCGGTTCGAGATTGCCGGCTTGCTGGTTGGCTTCGATCATAAGGGTCCGTGCGCGTAAATTTTTACGCGCGTCGATATTCATCCGCGCCAGGCGCAACGCCTCGTCCATGTCGCCGATTGCGAGATAATAACGCGCTGCGTGATCAGCCCACATCAGTGGATAGCGGTCCAGCAGGCTTTTATAGCCCTGAGCTGCACGCTGCTCCAGGCGCTCTGCTTCCTCCACCTTGCCGTTCGCCCGTGTAGCGAGCGCAAGCTGGTAATAGAATTCCGGATTATCAGTTTGCTCGGCCACCGCGCGATATAAGTCTTCTGCCGCACTGATATTCCCCAAAGCCAACTCAGTTTCAGCCAGGTGCTCTGTGGCGACGGCATATTGCGGCAGGCGCTGGTGTGCCGCCGCAAAGAATAGCCGCGCCGATGCGTAATCTTGATACCGCAGGAAAATAATACCCTGCTGCACGTGAATCCAGGCCAGCATATAGGGCGCAGTTTTCTGGTAACTGTCCTGCGCCTGTTTCAGTAAGCGGGTAGCAGTCACTATCTGCCCTCGCTTCACATGCTCCTGTGCACGCCCGACCAGGGCCGCTGGGGTTGCCTGCTCAGCTTCGTCTGCGTGGCCTTGCGGCAATTCTGTGTCACGCCGGATCGCCCGCAGAATGGTAGACAAGCGGCCGCTGTCGGCACCGTTCTGCTGCACGCTGGCCAGCACTTCCAACGCCAGCTCATATTCATGAAAGCCAGTAAGGACTTCAGCATAACTCAAGGCTATTTCGCCACCCTGATTGCGCTGATAAGCGCGCGACAATAACGAGCGTGCCTCAACAGCATGGTCGAGCTGGCCGCTGATCTGAAACCTGTGATAGTGAGCCCGCGCAAGGCGATTGAGCAGATCGTCATCCGGCCGCATACGCAGTTGCCGCTGCATAGCTTCAATTTGACCATCGAGGTTGCCGACATAGATGCTGCCGGAGGTCGTAGGCCAGGTATCCGACCCTTGCGGCCAGGTTGGGCC
>JAHHOC010000052.1 GCA_018677115.1 Arenicella sp.
GTCGGAGAGGATGTGTACAAATTTCGGTTTGTTTTTTGATTTACCCAGTTCGCGCTGCAAAGCAACCATACTGAATATGAAAACCAGCAGCAGCGCCAACGCCATAACCAGTATCGTGGAGTGGAATCCAATCAATGCCAATAGCGCGCCGCCAAGAAAATAACCGGCACCTTTAAGGGCGTTTTTAGAACCTGTCAGCAGGGCAATCCATTTATACAGGCCTGACTGGTTGCCGTCAGGGACCAGCAGCTTGATGGCACTTTTGGCGCTCATTTTATTAAGGTCTTTAGCAATCCCGGACAGGGCCTGGGCGGCCATCACCCACACTACAGTGAGGTGCTCGTCAGGTAACAGAAGCATAGCCAAAGCAACTATTTGTAACGCCAGGCCCGCGTTCATGGTTTTGTTTAACCCAAGCCGGGCGCCCAGCCAACCGCCCAGTAAATTAGTGATTACGCCAAATATTTCATAGAACAGAAACAGCATGGCAATCTGCAGTGGTGAAAAACCACGCTGATAGAAATGCAGCACGACCAACATGCGCAACGCACCATCGGTCAGCGTGAAGGCCCAGTAATTGCCTGTGACAATCAGGTACTGCCGTACCTCTGTCGACAGTCTGGAGAACCTGTTCAACGTCAGGAATCCATTCTACAAATCCGCTTGTGCGACCAGTCGCATCAGTTCAACGGTGCGGTTTGAATAACCCCATTCGTTATCGTACCAGGCATATAGCTTTACCTGTGTACCATCAATCACCATGGTCGACATCGCGTCGATTACACTCGACCGGGGATCAGTGCGGTAGTCGATAGACACCAGTGGCCGTTCCTCAAACCCCAGTATGCCCTTCAATTCTCCCTCCGCTGCCTCCCTGAATAGCTCATTGACCTCGCTGGCAGTGGTGTTTCGCTGCACCTCAAAAACACAGTCGGTCAGCGACGCGTTGGCCAGAGGAACACGCACTGCATGGCCGTTAAGTTTGCTAGCGAGCTCAGGAAATATCGCCCCAATCGCCTTTGCTGAACCTGTACTGGTAGGAATCAGGCTCATACCACAGGCTCTTGCCCGCCGTAAATCCTTATGCGGCGCATCAAGAATGGTTTGCGTGTTGGTGATATCGTGAATGGTAGTCATTGATCCGTGCTCAATGCCCAGATTACGGTGCAATACGCTGACCACCGGTGCGAGACAGTTAGTGGTACAGGACGAAGCGCTGACAATCCGATCGTGCGCGGGGTCAAAACTCTGATGATTGACGCCCATCACCACATTCAGAATGCCCGCCTCGCTAATTGGCGCTGTGACGACAACCCGCTTAACGCCCTGCTGCAGATACACATTGAGAAGTTCGCTGGCCTTCATCTTGCCGGAGGCATCTATCACCACGTCACAGGCAGACCAGTCAGACTCTCCGATGCTCCAGTTGCTGGAAAAACCAATAGCCTGTCCGTTAATCTGCAAAGCCTGGTCACCCTCACTGACCGCCTGCTGATGCCAACGGCCATGAACTGAATCAAAATTCAGTAAATGCGCCATGGTGGCGGCATCACCCTGGGGTTCATTAATGTGTACAAAACGAACGTCTTGCCAATCGTACGCAGCGCGAAACGCCAGGCGGCCTATACGGCCAAAACCGTTAATACCCACGTTGATGGTCATACTATCTCCAAAAAATTAACTGAATCACAAAAATACCGTTCATGATATTTCCGCCCGGTTACAGGCAGATGTCAGTAGTAGCAGCGCATGCCGGACTACGTCGAATGGATATCGCTGCCACCGGTTTCTGTCAGCATCAACACCGACAACACAGTAACCAATGCAGCCAGGGCAAGGTAAACCGATACATACACGATGCCGTATTGCTGCCACAACAATACGGCAATGGTTGGCGCGAAAGCGCCGCCGATAATCGCCCCTATCTGGTAACCCAGCGAAGCACCTGAGTAACGCACATGAGTACTGAATAGCTCGGTGAAAAATGCCGCCTGCGGGCCGTATTGCATGCCCAGAAAAATCAGGCCACCGCTGACAGATAAAATAATCAACAGGAAATTACCGGTATCAATAAGCGGGAATAATGCGAATGCCCAGAGGCCGGACAACACTGCTCCGCATAAATAGATGCCCCGCCTGCCATGGCGGTCAGAGTAGGAAGCTGCCCAGAATTGGGCCGGAATCTGAATCGCCGAAGCTATCAGCACTGCGGCCAGAATTGTACTGCGTGGCAAGCCGAGTCCCGCTTCATTACTGCCATAGGCCACAATGAATGCTACCAGTATGTAGAAGGTCACCTGTATGGAGATGAAGGATCCGGCCGCCAGTGCAATGCGGCCGGGGTATAGCCGGATCGCTTCCAGCACCGGAGAGCGCTCAGCAGTCGCTCGCGGCTCGGCCATTACCGCCTCGAAAGCTTCATCGGGCGGCATAATCTCTTCGCCCTCATGCGGGTGCTGCCGCTGTCGCTCTGCCAATTGTTTGAAGGCCGGCGTATCTTCAAGGTGCAACTGCACGTACATACTGACGCCAATCAGCGCCACACTGGCCAGAAACGGAATACGCCATCCCCAGCTCATGAACGCCTCCTCGGATACCACGCCATTAATCAGTAAAAAAGCCAGGTTTGCCAGAATTACACCCATCGGTGCGCCGGCCTGGGCAAAGGCGCCGTAATAACCGCGCATATGACGGGGTGCATTTTCCGTAACCAGCAACATGGCCCCGCCCCATTGGCCACCGATCGCCAGGCCCTGAGTGAAGCGCAACAAGACCAGCGTCAACGGCGCCAGCACACCTATGCTTTCGTAACTGGGCAATACACCGATGAGGGTAGTCCCGACGCCCATGATCATCAACGCCACCACCAAGGTGCGCTTGCGCCCTACCCGGTCGCCATAATGACCAAAAATAATGCCGCCCAGCGGGCGCGCAATAAAGCCAACGGCGAAGGTACCAAATGAGGCAATCAACGCCACTGTCGCGGGCATCTCCGGCGGAAAAAACACCGCCGGGAACACTAGCGCGGCGGCAGTGCCATAGATAAAAAAGTCGTACCACTCAATGCTGGTGCCGGCCAGGGCTGTCACGGCTACCTTACGCATGCTCTTTTTAGTGTCGGCGTCCAGGGCGTCTGCCGAGCGGTGGAATTCTGTAGTCATCTGATCTCCGGTTCTTGAGTGCCAGTTTCTTATGGGGCTTTCCCGCAGTTTATTGGATAGCGGCGATCAAGGCGAACTTCCTGACCCCGCCTGAACAACAGCACCCAGCTTGCAGACTGCTATATCTTTGGCCAGGTTATCGATATCATTGCGCTATTGCCAACTCATTTTTTGCCCGGGCGGCGCATCGATGGGTTGCCAATGAATACCTGCTAACGAAACTGATGACTTTCACATGAAGGAAGCTGATAAGCACAATATTGATCCCAATAGAGAACAATTCGAACAGTTTAAGCAACTGCCTCGCAATACGCCAATTATGATGTTGAACTTGATTCGCCTGCGTGAAAAGGCGGATTATAAAGACGGCCGCACCGCTAGCGGCAGGGAAGCCTACGCTAGTTATGGAAGCGAGAGCGGTGCGATTTTCCGTGGTGTCGGTGGCGAGATCATCTGGCGGGGCAAACCTGAGAGCATATTAATCGGCCCCGTCAACGAACATTGGGACATCGCTTTTATTGCCCGCTACCCTGATGCCAGCGCGTTTTTGGCAATGGTCACCAATCCCGACTATCAGGCCATCGTTTTTCACCGGCAGGCAGCCGTTGCAGACAGTCGCCTTATCCGCATGGGCGAAGATTCAATTGGCTCCGGATTTGCCGGTTAGTAATTAGCCGTCTGCGAGTTGCTGTTCAATAAAATCAAGACGATCCTGTCCGAAATACATCTGCTCATCGATAAACATAGTCGGCGCACCGAACAGGCCTCTTTCCACAGCCGCCTCGGTGGCGTCGATCAGGGCCGCTTTAATTTCTGGCTCCTGCGCCCCGCTGAGCAACTCCGGGGTTGGCAAGTCTGAGGCGTCTAACACTGCATGGATTACTTGCAAATCTCCCATGTTTTTCTGATCCTGCCAGATGGCCCTGAAGACGGCGTCGGCATAGTCATCAAAACAAGCTAATTTTTGCGCTGCGATTGCCCCGCGCATCAACGGAAGAGTGTTGATCGGAAAGAAGGGGTTGGGGCGAAGCGGCACACCGTAACGTTGGCTAAAACGCGGCAGATCATGGTTCATCATATATCGGCCCTTAGCCGGCACAGTGACTGGCGAATTATTGCCGGTAGCCTTAAAAAGACCACCCAACGACACAGGCCGGTAGTCTATTTCCGCACCATACTGATCAGCCAGCTGGCGCAGGCGGAAAAATGCCAGGTACGCGGTCGGGCTGCCGAAATCAAAATAAAATTCTATTGTTTTACTCACCGTGATCACCACCTTTCTACAAACGGGCGCACGTCAAGTTCGAAGGTCCAGCTGTTACGCGGCTGCTTGTATATGTTTACGTAATTGTCGGCCAGATCGTCCGGGTTAACGATACCATCCGGCCCGGCCTTTTCAACATGTGCCGCGTGGTTCTCGCGAATCCAGGCCGTATCAACCGCAGCATCGATGACCACATGCGCAATATGAATATTTTGCGGCCCCAATTCCCGCGCCATCGATTGAGCAACTGCGCGTAGCCCATGTTTGGCGCTGGCAAATGCGGCAAAGCCTGCCGCTCCGCGCACACTGGCGGTAGCGCCGGTAAAAATAATCGTGCCTCGTTTGCGGGGCAGCATGTATTTTGCCGCTTCACGCCCGCTTAAAAAGCCAGCGAAACAGGCCATTTCCCAAATCTTGGTGAATTTACGGCTGGTAGTTTCAAGAATCTTCATCGGCACATTGGCACCCACGTTAAATACCATCACTTCCAGCGGGCCGATATTTTGCTCAATATCAGCAAACAGTTTTGCAACCTGTTGTTCATCGCGTGCATCCACGGAGGCGCCATACGCCTGACATCCGGCGGCGGTTAATTCCGCGATCAGCGGTGCCAGTTTTTCACCGTTGCGGCGTACCACGTAAATCACCAGGCCTTCAGCGGCAAACTTGCGCGCTATGGCACTGCCGATCGCGTCACCGGCGCCGACTACTAGGGCTACCTTGTTTGCTATGTTTGCGGATTCCTGCATAGAACAGTGGTTGAAATCCCCCGGCTAGGCCATTCCGGTCAGGCGCGCATTGATGATCGCATCAGCTTCACTCATGATACGTTCAATCAATTCCTTGCAGCTGGGAATGTCGTTTACCAGCCCCGCCACCATTCCACATGACCAGGCTCCGATATCCATATCGCCCTCAAGCATGATTTTCGGATACACTCCGGCCACTTCTTCCTTGATGTCATCGAACTGCAGCTCCGCACCCAATTTTTTCTCCTTCTCGAGAATTCGCTCCACTGCATCATTACTTAATACCCGTTCGGTATTGCGCAGTGGACGCATCACCAGTCGAGTGTCCAGCTCAGAGGCCGCCACAATCGCCTGCTTAACATTTTCGTGTACCGGCGCTTCTTTGGTAGCAATAAAACGTGTGCCCATGTTCATTCCCTCGGCACCCATGGCGAGGGCTGCTACCAGACTGCGTGCATCCGCCATCCCGCCTGAAGCCACGAAAGGAATTTCAAGTTCGTCAGCCGCGCGCGGCAATAATACAAAGTTGGGAATGTCGTCCTCACCGGGGTGACCACCACATTCGAAACCATCCACCGATACCGCATCGCAACCAATCTGCTGGGCTTTGAGGGAATGCCTCACCGAAGTGCATTTGTGAATCACCTTGATGCCGGCTTCTTTCAGGTGAGGCAGCACTTCAGCGGGATTGCGCCCAGCGGTCTCCACCACCGGCACTCCCCCATCTACAATAGCTTTCACCATACCTGGGTAATCCGGTGCTGCCAGCGATGGTAGAAATGTCAGATTCACTCCGAACGGTTTGTCGGTCATGTCTTTACAGCGGGCAATTTCATTGGCCAATTTATCAGGAGTGCCCTGCGTCAGGCCGGTGATAATGCCCAGACCGCCGGCATTGGATACCGCCGCCGCCAACTCGGCAAATCCGACAAAGTGCATGCCGCCCTGGATGATCGGATGTTCAATGCCGAACATCTCAGTGATTTTTGTTTTCATTAATTTCTCTTGTCATTTCAGTTAATGCGCAGCGTTATTATAGATTACTAACCCCCGGCTGTTTAATAAAGTTGCATTCTTTATGTCACTTCCTTGTGCATTTGATTTAACCACCCGGAGTTGAGGACAACCTGCCAAAACTTACAAGGCGCATCCATCGGGTGTTGCGTTTATGCAAAAAGAAAGTTACAGTTTTTGCCGATAGTGTGAACTGAAAGTATTAAATAGCTAACTGACTCCAAGTATTTCTGACCAATAAAGTCTGGCCCATCTGAGGAATCCACCGGTTGACTGAAGTTTCGATAAATGAAGTTTCAAATTTAGAGATATGGCCGCTGGTTGTTTATTTTGCGGCAGTCATCGCCTTGGTACTCACTATGCTCGGCCTGTCCTGGTTGCTGGGCGAACATCGGGCAAATTCCGCCACCAACGAGCCGTTTGAATCCGGCGTGGTTTCGGTAGGTAATGCACAGGGACGCATTTCCGTTGATTTTTACCTGATCGCCATCTTCTTCGTAATATTCGACCTCGAGACGGTTTTCATTTTTGCCTGGGCTATTGCTTTTTTCGAGCTCGGTTGGCAAGGCTATTTCGCGATCATGGTGTTTGTCGCGGTGTTGGTGGTAGCGCTGATCTATGAGTGGCGCTCCGGTGCCCTGGAATGGGGAGTGAAAACGCGCACCGGTCTGGAAACTCCCCAGGCAGGCGATCTCGCTGCAGACCTGGAGCCGATTAAAGTAGCTGAGGAGGGTAACTGATGGAATGGAACCTGACCCGACCGGGACAAACGTCTGCAGACGAAACAGACGCAATGATCGAGGAACAGGTGAAGCGCAATGTGATGTTCGCCAAGCTCGAAGACCTGATTGCCTGGGGAAGGGCTCACTCACTGTGGCCATTCAACTTTGGCCTTTCCTGCTGTTATGTGGAAATGGCGACTTCATTCACCTCCCGTCATGATATTGCCCGCTTCGGCTCCGAAGTGATCCGCGCCACCCCCCGCCAGGCCGACTTAATGGTCATTTCAGGCACCGTATTCCGTAAAATGGCGCCGGTTGTACAACGCCTGTACGATCAGCTACTCGAACCAAAGTGGATTATTTCGATGGGCTCCTGCGCCAATTCAGGCGGTATGTATGATATTTACAGTGTGGTGCAGGGTGTCGACAAATTTATCCCAGTCGACGTGTATGTGCC
>JAHHOC010000060.1 GCA_018677115.1 Arenicella sp.
GTACGGTCAAGCACCATGGGAAATGTGGCCACCTCGGCAATTGCTGCCGGATCAAAGGTGGCGAAAAACAGCATGGTCGCGACACCGGCCGACAGAAACGAGACCCACAGCGAAACCCCGAGTGCTATCAGTGCATTTTTACTGAGTCTTGCCACAGTGTGCTAACCCCCACCGAGAGAGACAACGTAGGCAGCCAGCAGTTTGATCTCATTCTGCGACAGAAGCGTGTTGAAACTTGGCATATTGCCCTGCACTCCATTGGCCAGAATGACTTCGATTTCCTGCGCCGTGGATCCGTATAACCAGATGTTATCAGTCAGGTTGGGTGCACCCAATGCCTGATTCCCCTTACCCTCAGGACCATGGCAACTGGTACAAACCGCGAACAGGCTCTTACCTTTCTGCTGTACATGTTCAGTGACCTCCTGCCCCGCAAGACCCTGCACGTAACGCGCCAGAATGGCAACGCTACTGTTCGGCAACCCAAGGTCTGGCATCAGCCCGGCCCGGCCGTTATTAAGTGTCTGTACTATGGTCTGTGGACTGTCACCATACAGCCAATCATCGTCACGCAAATTGGGAAATCCTTTGGCACCCTGCCCATTGGAACCGTGACAGGTTGCACAATTATTCAGGAACAGTCGCCGACCGGTGGCCATTGCCTTGTCATTTTCAGCCAGTTCGCTGATTGACAAATCGGCAAACTCGGCAAAATAAGCGTCTTGTTTGGCCCTGTTGAGTGCCACTTCCTGCTCATATTGTGAGCTCTGGGTCCAATCAAGAGAACCCTTGAAGCTCCCCATTCCCGGATATAGGTACAAGTACACAACACTGAACACAATAGTGATCACGAACAACCACAGCCACCAGCGCGGCAGTGGATTATTATATTCCTTGATGCCGTCCCAGGTGTGTCCTGTGGTATCAGCCTCATCGGCGCCTTTGCTCTTGCTGGTAGCCAGCAAGAGCCACACCATAGCCAGTATATTCAGCGTCACTAATATAATGACAAACCAACTCCAACCATCAGTCATCATTTTTTGTCTCCCCGGTGTCCGTATTGTCTTCCAATGGCAAACGCGCCATTCGATCAAAATTCTCTTTATTACGGCTGCTCCAGGCCCACACGCAGATGCCGACAAAAAGAATTAGCAGTAGCAGCGTCATGAGCCCATTAATCGTGGCCATCATTGCTGCCTCCGGCCATTATTGGCCAGGCCGAGATATTGCAGATACGCTATCAACGCCTCCATTTCACTGGCCCCCTCAGTAACACTGGCCGCCTCATCAATCTGCGCATCACTGTATGGATGACCCAGCCACTTAAGGGTGCGCATTTTGCGCTCTACCAATTCACCATCAACATATTTGTCCAACAACCATGGATAGCCCGGCATATTCGATTCAGGCACCAGGTCCCGGGGGTTAATTAGATGCGCCAGATGCCATTCATCAGTATAACGGCCGCCAACCCTGGCAAGATCTGGCCCAGTACGTTTCGAACCCCACTGAAATGGCCGGCCGTAGACGGTTTCGCCGGCCTCCACGGGCGGCCCATAGCGTAAGCTTTCCGACACGAACGGCCTCACCATCTGCGAATGGCAGTTATAACAACCTTCTTTGACGTAGACATCACGCCCGGCAAGTTGCAATGCTGGAAATGGTTCAATTCCTTCCATCGGCTGGGTCGTCTGCGCCTGGAACATCAATGGCACGATCTCGGCAAAGCCCGCCACGCTGATCACCAACGCGATCAACACGCCCATCAACCCGGTATTTTTTTCAATGGTTTCATGTTTCATTCGGCGGCCCCCTGTAGAACTGGTGACAAGCGATGATCTTCGGCCTCGGCAGCTTCACCACCAGCAATTGTTTTGTAGACGTTGTAAACCATAATTCCCATGCCCAAAAGGAACAGCAACCCACCGCCGAAACGCATCACATAATACGGATAGGTTGCCTTGATGCTTTCGATAAAGGCATAGGTCAGGGTGCCGTCCTCATTGACCGCGCGCCACATCAGGCCCTGCATCACTCCGGCTATCCACATTGATGCGATGTACAGCACCACACCGATAGTCGACACCCAGAAGTGAATGTTGATCAGGTCTGTACTGTACATTGATTGCCTGTTATAGAGCTTCGGAATCAACGCGTAGAGAGCGCCAATCACGATGAAAGCAACCCAGCCCAGTGCGCCTGAGTGTACGTGGCCGATGGTCCAATCAGTGTAATGTGATAGTGCATTAACTGTCTTGATCGACATCATCGGACCCTCAAAAGTGGACATGCCGTAAAAAGACAGGGAAACAATCATGAACTTCAGTATCGGGTCAGTACGCAGTTTATGCCACGCTCCGGATAGCGTCATAATGCCGTTAATCATGCCGCCCCACGAGGGAGCTGACAGGATCAGCGAAAACACCATGCCCAGCGACTGCGCCCAATCCGGGAGCGCGGTATAGTGAAGATGGTGGGGTCCTGCCCACATATAGATGGAAATAAGCGCCCAGAAGTGTACTACCGATAAGCGGTAGGAATATACGGGTCGGTTGGCCTGCTTGGGAACAAAGTAATACATTATTCCAAGAAACGCGGCGGTGAGGAAAAATCCTACTGCGTTGTGTCCGTACCACCACTGCGTCATGGCGTCGACCGTACCTGAATAGATCGGGTAAGACTCTGTGAGGCTGACCGGAATGGCCAGATTGTTAACTATGTGCAGTACCGCAACGGTAATGATGAATGACGCGAAAAACCAGTTGGCAACATAAATGTGTGGCATCTTGCGTTTAACCAGGGTGCCGAAATAGACGATGCCGTAACACACCCACACGACGGTGATCAACAGGTCTATCGGCCAGATAAGCTCAGCATATTCCTTGGATTGGGTCATGC
>JAHHOC010000178.1 GCA_018677115.1 Arenicella sp.
GCTCTATCCTGCTGCACCCAGCGAACTCCATCGAGGCATTGCAACGGGTTCTTGGCGAGCCACTGGACATGGATGCACAGACCGCAGCTTACGGCTTGGTGGAAGTAGTGGACGAGAATATGGCCAACGCTGCACGTGTGCACGCCGTGGAAAATGGCGAGGAATTATCTGAATACGCGATGATTGCGTTTGGCGGCGCGGCACCCTTGCATGCCTGCCGACTGTGCGAAAAGCTGGGTGTTAACCGTCTGCTGGTGCCGCCCGGTGCCGGGGTCGGGTCGGCCATCGGATTTTTGCGCGCTCCGTTCAGTTTTGAGGCCAATCGAAGCGTTTATATGCGCATGTCAGATTTTGATCCTTGGGTGGTTAAAACTCTGCTGACCGAGTTACAGGGTGAGGCGATTAGCTTTGTGCGCACATGCGATGCCGACGCTGAGCCGCGATCCGAGTTTAAAGTGTACATGAGGTATTCCGGGCAGGGATGGGAGATTCCGATAGTCCTGAACAGGGAGCAGGCTATCAATCCGCAGGCGAAAATTTTCCGACGCTTGTTTGAACAGAACTATAGTAACCTGTTCGGCCGTGTAGTTGAGGGTATGGATATTGAAATCACTGTGTGGGCGGTAAATGCCACGACTCCGCTACCACCGATTACGCCCGTGGTTCAGGCCGAGACTGGTGCTGCCGCAGAACCGCAGGGCACGCGCCTGATATTTGATTCAGCATTAGGCGCAGCAGTCAACGCAGCGATTATTCCACGTTATCAACTGCAATGTGGTCAGACCATACGGGGTCCGGCAGCGGTCAGCGAAGGTGAAACCACTGTCATCTTGCCGTCAAATTGCGCTGCCGTGGTGCAGGCCGATGGCACTATTGATATATCCCTGCGCGCAGCTTGCAAAGGCGAAAATGTCACATCGGAGCAGCGCTATGGCTGACAAATCGATCAATAAGGAGCCCTCGACAGTCAATTATCAGGTGATGTGGAATCGTCTGATTTCGGTAGTGGAGGAACAGGCTCAGGCGCTGATTCGCACCGCCTTCTCGACCTCGGTCCGCGAAGCCGGTGACCTGTCCGCCGGCGTGTACGACACGCACGGCCGTATGCTGGCACAAGCGGTGACCGGCACGCCTGGCCATGTCAATGCCATGGCCGAATCGGTCGGGCATTTTTTGCGGGTTATCGGCCACGACAATATATTGGAGGGCGATGTCTACATCACCAATGATCCCTGGCAAGGCACCGGCCATTTGCACGATTTCACGGTGGTCAGTCCGTGTTTTGTTGACGCCAACTTTGTTGGGCTATTCGCCTGCACCGCTCATGTTGTAGATGTCGGGGGGCGTGGCTTTGGTGCAGAAGCCAATTCGGTCTATGAAGAGGGCATTCATATTCCGATCATGAAGTTCGCTGATCGGGGAGAGGTGAACAAAACGCTGTTACAGATCGTGCGCAGCAATGTGCGCGAACCGGAGCAGGTAGTCGGTGACTTGTATGCTCTGGCAAGCTGCAATGAAATTGGTCATCGGCGTCTAGTGGACATGATGCGGGAGTTTTCGTTGACAGATATCGAAGGCGTTGCAGAGTTCATTCTTGATAACTCAAGGCGCGCAACCCTGGCCTGCATTGCCGCCCTGCCAACAGGCCAGGCAACGGGCGCTATGACTATCGACGGATATAGCAACCCGGTGCAATTGAAGCTTAGCCTGGAAATTAAACCTGACCGCATATTATGCGACTTTGGCGGCAGCTCAGGTATCGATAAAAAGGGCATCAACGTGCCGCTGGTCTACACTCAGGCCTATGCCTGTTATGCGCTGAAATGTGCCATCGCCCCGCAGATTCCCAACAACGCTGCCTCGCTGGCGCCGTTTGAAATCACTGCACCGCCAGGCTCAATTGTGAATGCAGTGCATCCCGCGCCGGTGGCACTGCGGCATGTAATCGGTCACATGATTCCGGATACGGTTTACACTGCGCTGGACAAGATAGTGCCCGATCTGGTGCCCGCCGAAGGAGCCGGGACCCTGTGTAATTTCCAGATGTCTTTGCGGCCCGCCGGCAACTCCCCGGTTGTGGATGGAGATACTTCAGCGCAACCGTTGAGGGCAGAAGTGCTGACCTTTAACTCCGGTGGTTCCGGAGCGCGCCCGACAGTGGATGGCATGAACGCCACTGCCTTTCCCTCCGGAGTAATGACCATGCCGGTTGAGGCTACCGAGCACAGCGGGCCGATCATTGTTTGGCGTAAGGAGCTGCGGCCTGACAGTGGTGGCGCTGGCAAATACCGCGGTGGCCTCGGTCAATATATGGAAGTCGGTGCGCGGGATGGTTTTGAATTTGATTTCTCAGCCATGTTCGACCGTGTGGATCATCCGGCGCGTGGTCGCCACGGTGGATGCGACGGCGCGGCAACCAGAATAGAACTTGATGATGGCGTTGCCATCAAAGGTAAGAGCAAACATTCTGTGCCTGACGGCTGTCGTGTAAAAATGGCGTTTCCTGGCGGCGCAGGCTATGGAGACGTGCAACAGCGTGATCTTGATCTGGTACGCCGTGATCTCGCTCGAGGCTATATTACCGCCGAGGCGGCGAGAGAGATCTACGGTCTTAGTGAACGAGATATAACTGCAGTCGTCAATTCGGTGCAGCGAGGAACAATACGCTGATTGAGATCACCGCCAACTATGTTGCACCTGCGCGTAACAGCTACGATGTAGTAATTGTCGGCGGTGCCATGCTGGGATCATCGTTAGCCTGGTTCCTGGCCAACAATAGCGACTTTGACGGCTCGGTTCTGGTGGTGGAGCGGGATCCCAGCTATCAATTGGCCTCTACCTCCCATACCAACAGCTGCATGCGCCAGCAGTTTTCTAACCAGATCAACGTGAGGGTGTCGCAATTTACCGCCGACTATGTAAAAAACTTCCGCCAGCATATGGGCGGCGATGATCGCGTGCCGGATATCCCAATCCACAGCTTTGGTTATATGTATCTGGCCGATAATGAAAGCTCTGCAGATGCTCTGCGCAAAAATCAGCAAGTGCAAGCCGCCTGCGGGGCCGGTACCAGAATAATGTCAGCCGCTGAAATACAGCAGGCTTACCCGTTCTACAACCTGCAAGATATTGTTGTCGGCAGCCATAACCTTGTCGATGAAGGTTACTTTGATGGTAGTTGCGTTTTCGACTGGTGGAAGCGTCTGGCGCGCGAAAAGGGCGTGGAGTACATTGCCAACGAGGTGGTGGCGTTGAACCGTAATTCAGCGGGTTCACGGGTTAATAGCATTACCCTCAATTCCGGTGAAAAAATTACCTGCGGCAAAGTGGTTAATGCCTCGGGTCCGCGTGCGGCGATCGTTTCCCGCATGGCAGGTATAGAATTGCCGGTGGAACCACGCAAACGTTACTCATTTATTTTTGCCGCCGAGCAACCGCTTGATCGGGATTTGCCATTGACTATTGATCCGAGCGGTGTGCATGTGCGTTCCGATGGGGCTAATTATATGGCTGGATGCCCACCCGACTTTGATCCTGCGGCGGACTACGACGATTTCACGCAGGATCACAGTCTCTGGCAACACAAGGCGTGGCCGGCAATTGCCAGGCGTATCCCGCAGTTTGCAGCGATCAAATTAATCAATTCATGGGTCGGGCATTATGCCTTCAATACCTTCGACCAGAACGCCATTCTTGGCCCGCAC
>JAHHOC010000179.1 GCA_018677115.1 Arenicella sp.
CGTATAAGCCGCTTATAAAAGCGACGTTTGCCAGCGCTGTATACTGAATTCCGATCTGCTGAAATAAGGCTCCGCCAAACAGAAGCCCGCCGAGGATTAAACCCAACTTGAGGGTTGCACGGTTTAAAAGGTGTTCAAGGCTTATAGCCCGGCTAACAAGCAGAACGGGCAATAAGGTCAATGCACCCAGCGCAAAACGCAGAGCGTTGAACGCTACCGGGCCAACAAAATTCATGCCCTCGCGTTGAGGGATAAAGCCGAACCCCCAAATGGCAGCAATCAGCAGCAGGGTCAGATTGACCGCTAAGGGGCTTCTCATTCCAGCGACGGGCTATCTGGCAGGAACCGCCTCAGCATCGAGCTCTACATCATCCACACGCGCGATACGGATCATGAACCAGGCGTAGATCAGCGTCATAAAGGGGCTAAGGATATTGAAAAAGCAGTAGGGTAAATATACGAAAGTACCTATTCCGAGAACAGCCGCATGATACGCACCGCAGGTATTCCACGGTATCAACACCGAAGTTACCGTACCGGTATCCTCCAGTGTTCGACTAAGGTTCTGCGAGGCATAACCCATCTCTTTATACAAGCCTGAATACATTCGTCCCGGAATGGCCACCGAAATATATTGATCGGAGGTGCTGATATTGGTCACCATACAGGTGCCTGCAGTCGCCGCAACCAAACTGAAAAAATCGGTGGCCAATGACTTAATCGATTGCATTATTCGCCTGAGCATACCGCAGGCTTCCATCACGCCGCCAAAGGTCATAGCGGCCATGATCAGCCATATGGTATTGAGCATACCCGCCATCCCGGAGGCACTGAATAAATCGTTCAGCATTTCATTGCTGGTCACAATATCCACGCCACCAAACAAGGTCGTAATCAGGACTTTGTACAAGGCAAAGTCGCCCTGTGAGCTCATCAACTCAGACAACAGGTCTTGCTGGAAAACGACCGCAAATAACAAACCAACCACAACGCCACTAAACAAAGCAGGTATAGCGTCCACTTTCTTAACGATCAAACCAAGCGTGATAACTGCAGGCATCAGCAGCCACAAACTAATATTGAAGCGTTCATCAATAGCGCCAAGTACTCCGCTCACGTCGACCTGGCTACCCGCGGTTTCAATATTTAAACCCAATATAGTGAACAGGGTAAGAGTGATTATCATTGAGGGGCCAGTCGTGTAAAACAAATAGCGAATATGATCAAAAAGCTGGGTTTCAGTTACCGCCGCCGCCAGGTTGGTGGTGTCCGAAAGGGGCGAAATCTTATCGCCAAAATAAGAACCGGAAATTATCGCACCGCCTATTAATCCGTCCGGAATTCCCAAAGCCCGCCCAACTCCCACCATCGCCACACCAATGGTGGCAGCAGTCGACCAGGAACTGCCGCTGATCAGGGAGGTCAGCGCACAGACGATACAACAGGCAACCAAAAACACGGTCGGGGTGAGCAACTTCAGACCGTAATAAACCAATACCGGCACCGTGCCAGCCAGGAGCCAACTGCTGGCCAGGGCACCGACCAGTAACAGAATTAAAATTGATGGCATGGCATTGCCTATAGTCGCTACCACGCTGGCTTGCTGTTTCTTCCAACTCACGCCACGCGACAATCCGATGGCAGCCGCCATGCCAGTGACCAGCAAGATTATCATCTGGGTGGAACCGCCGAGGGCATCATCACCAAATACGTAGACATTCCAGCTAAGCGCTACAATTAACAGTAGTACCGGCAATAGGGCGAGGCCCAGGCTCATTTCCTCGGCTTGGTGAGACTGTGATTGGCTTGGATCAGGGTCCATATTTTTTGTGATTTTTTATATTCCGGGAACATCGGGCGTGGCCGAAGCTCCGCCAATAATATACGAGCCCTGTGGCTTGTGGCAGTAAAATTTCCGTACAGGCACTCATATTGACCGAATTAACCAAAAAACGCTCAAAAAGCGACTAAAAACTAGCGAATTAAATACGCTGCTTCTTGTTGATTCAGGGTATTGAGCGTAACATTCCCGCCTATGATTAGGTCTTTAGGCTTATTCAATAAGGCCTTCAAATAGGCATATCCCAATTAACTAGTTTGACTATTAACAAAAACGAGGAGTTTTATCATGAAACTTTTACAACCACGTATCACGGCAATTGCTTTCGCTGTGGCTACTTTAGGTGGTGTGTCAGTTCCCTCTTTTGCGCAGGACGAAAGCGCTCTTGAGGAAATTGTAACCATCGGTACCCGCCGCGCGGCTCGTTCCGCGACCGATACGCCGGCCCCGGTTGATGTAATCAGCGCCAACGATATACTCGACCAGGCTTCATCGGATATCTCGGATATGATCCGCACCGTTGTGCCTTCCTACCAGGTAAATACCCAACCAATTTCAGATGCGGCAACGCTTGTTCGACCGGCGAATCTGCGTGGTCTGTCCCCGGACAACACGCTGGTTTTGTTAAACGGCAAACGACGCCACCGCGCCGCAGTTATTTCTTTTCTGGGCGGCGGAATTTCTGATGGCGCACACGGTGCCGATATCGGTATTTTTCCAGCCATCGGCTTAAAGCAGGTGGAAGTGCTGCGTGATGGTGCATCATCACAATACGGCTCCGACGCGATTGCCGGCGTTATGAACTTTGTACTTAAAGACGACCGCGAGGGCGGTTCTGTAGAACTCAAGTGGGGTTCAACCTACGAAGGTGATGGCGACAATATGCGCC
>JAHHOC010000093.1 GCA_018677115.1 Arenicella sp.
CATCTGGACGGTGTTGATAAACTAATTCCGGTCGCACTTCGGGGTCAGGGTTGGACATAGCCAGAATCAGAGGCTTGTCGTTCATGCTCATGAGCATATCGACGTCGATTAAATTTGGTTGTGACACACCAAGAAATACGTCTGCGCCCTGCATGGCATCGGCCAGCGTGCGCGCTTCTGTATCAACAGCAAAACGTTGCTTGGTTTCTACCAGATTTTCGCGCCCAGCGTGGATTACACCGCGGCTGTCGAGCATCAGAACATTGGCTATATCGACACCTATATCAATCAGCAAATTGGTACAGGCCATGGCAGCAGCCCCGGCACCGGACACAACCAGTTTGACTTTGCCGATGTCTTTCTCCACCACTTTCAGGCCATTGCGTACCGCAGCCGAGCACACTATAGCGGTTCCATGTTGATCATCATGGAATACCGGAATATTCATACGCTCACGCAACTTGGCTTCTATTTCGAAACATTGTGGTGCCTTTATGTCCTCCAGGTTGATGCCGCCAAAGGTGGGTTCCATGCAGGCCACCGCTTCGACGAAGCGGTCGACGTCGGTTTCGTCGATTTCTATGTCATAGGCATCCACCCCGGCGAAATTCTTGAACAGAATGGCCTTACCTTCCATTACCGGTTTCGAAGCCAGCGCGCCAATATTCCCCAAACCCAGCACTGCAGTGCCGTTAGTGATTACGCCGACAAGATTGCTGCGCGATGTATAGAGAGCTGCAGTTTGCGGATCGGCGGCAATTTCCTTACAGGGTTCAGCGACGCCCGGCGAGTAGGCCAAGGCAAGGTCCTGCTGATTGGAGAGTGGCTTAGTTGCTTGAACTCTGAGTTTTCCGGGGGTCGGAGACTGGTGATAATGAAGCGCGGCATCGCGTAATTTTTTTGGCATTATTGTATCTCCATCAAAAAGCCGACTAGCAGTCGGCTCGGTAATTAAATTTAGTTTTTCACGTTAGACACTGCTGCGTGTGCTTGCACATCGGCGTGATAGGACGAACGCACCATCGGACCTGAGGCTACGTGAGAAAAACCAAGCTCATCACCAAAAAGCCTCAACTCGTCGAATTCATCCGGGTGTACATATCGCTCTACCGGTAAATGATTCCTGCTCGGCTGCAGATACTGACCCAGCGTAATCATGTCGCAATCGTGCTCTTTCAGGTCAATTAAAACCCGTTTCACCTGGTCCATGGTCTCGCCGATACCCAGCATCAGCCCCGACTTGGTTTTTACTGCGGGTTGAGCTGCTTTGAATTTGCGTATCAGCTCAAGCGACCATTGATAGTCCGAACCTGGCCGCACACGGCGGTACAGCTCTGGAATAGTTTCCAGATTGTGGTTGAACACATCGGGCGGGTGGCTGGTCATCAATTCAATGGCCACATCCATACGCCCGCGAAAGTCGGGCACCAGTATCTCCACCTTTGTGTCTGGATTGAGCGCGCGAATCTGCTTAATGCAATTTACGAAATGCCCAGCTCCGCCATCACGTAAATCGTCACGGTCGACTGAGGTAACCACAACGTAACTCAGGCCCATCTGCCTGATGGTCTGGGCCAGGTGCTGTGGTTCTTTTTCATCCAACGGCAGAGGTCTTCCGTGGGCCACATCACAGAAAGGACAGCGCCGGGTGCAGATATCTCCCATGATCATGAATGTGGCGGTACCACGGGAGAAACACTCTGAAAGGTTGGGGCAGGATGCCTCCTCGCAAACAGTATGTAGTTGATTTTCACGCAGGGTCTGCTTTAGTTGAGCTACTTTGTTGCCATGGGGCAGGCGGATACGAATCCAGTCCGGCTTTCGTAGCGGTGTAACCGTGGGTTCAATTTTGACTGGAATCCGCGCCATCTTTTCAGCGCCGCGTAATTTTTCGCCAGCCACAACCTTGCGTGGTGGGCCAGATTTCTGGTTGGAAAGCGATTCAGACATATTTTTGATTTTATAATTCCTGGGTAGCACGCACTTGTCGCTCACTGGATACACCGGGAGCGGTCAGCAACCGCGAAAGTGCTACACTACCTGACCATAGCCGGAGCACGAAAGTATAACAATTCTATGAATAAAAGCGATGTTCTCGACAGGGTAGATGTACAGGATATTGTCAGCCGCTTTTATGCTGAGGTGCTGGAGGATGTGGTGATCGGATTTATTTTTACCGATGTAGCCAGAATTAACCTCGAAACCCATTTGCCGGTCATCGTTGATTTCTGGTCGGACATCCTGTTCGAAGAAAACAATTATCAGTCTAATGCCTTACAAAAACACCTGCAGCTTAACGACAGGATAGCGTTGAAACCTGGTCACTTTACCCGCTGGCTATATCTGTTTGCGCGCGCTGTCGACCACAAGCATGCTGGAGACAATGCTGAGTTGATGAAGCAGCGTGCAGAGATGGTGGCCAGCAGCATCAGTGCCGCAATCAGCAGCCGCAAAAAGAATGACATGGACCTGGTGCTGAAACGTCCGTGATCCGGGCGACCCTTATCTGGGCGACCCTGATCCGGGCGACCCTGATCCGGGCGACCCTGATCCGGGCAAATCTATTCCAGGTGGTATTGGTCAGGGGATTCAGTTATTTTCGGATCGCCTGCAAAGGCATTGTAAAACTGTTTTGCCGTGCGACCACTGCGGCTGGCCCGCTCAGCGGAAAAACGTATGGCCATGCGGTGCAGTTCACTGCGATCGCCGCCATAGTCTGCAAAGTAACTGTCCACTATATCCAGGTACTGGGCCTGGTTGATTGGGTGAAAGGATAATCGTAAGCCGAATCTATCGGAGAGTGCGATTTTTTCTTCTACCGCATCGGCCAGGTGCAGTACGCCTTCGACCACCTCTGATGCAAGGTTGTCTTGCATACTCTGAGGTACCAGGTGACGACGATTACTGGTGGCATACAGCAACACATTGTCAGGCGCCGCTTCTATCGAACCTTCCAGAACGGTGGTTAATGTGCTGTACGAATGATCGTTCTCGGCGAAGACGAAATCATCACAGTAAATCAAGAATTTGTAGGGCAGATCTCGGATCTGGTCGACGATATCGTGTAAATAATACAAATCCGATTTGAACACTTCTATAAGGCGCAGCTTTTGTTCGCAGAAATGGTTGAATACGGCTTTGATCAGGGAAGATTTACCGGTGCCCCTCGCGCCCCATAACAGAACATTATTGCAAGGCCTGCCATCGACAAACCGCTGAGTATTGTCTATCACTGCCTGCTTTTGGCGGTCGATCCCAATTAGTTCGACCAGGCGGATCGGATCTACAAGGGCGATGGGCCGCAAACGTCCCTGGTTGGGCCGCCAAACGGCCGCCGGCACCGTTTTCCACTCAATCTCGGTCATATTTCGC